>NZ_JBHUYJ010000023.1:0-87359 GCF_042668715.1 Streptomyces sp. NPDC057271 | reverse complement strand
CGTCCGAGCCCTGCGACCCGTTCTCCGGTCCGGCGCCGCGCAGCGCGACCTCCTTGACCAGGAAGGCGAGGAGGAAGCCGAGGACCGCGACCGCCGCGCCGACCAGGAAGGCGGAGTGGGTGCCGGCGGCCACCGCGTGCTGGTACGCCTCGCGCAGGGCGGCCGGCAGCTTCGCCAGCGAGGCCGCGTCGAGCTGGGCGGAGCGCTGCGTCAGCTCCGAGCCGCCGCGCTCCGCCATCTCGTCCTGGACGCGGCTCGTGAAGAGCGCGCCCATGATCGCGACGCCGAAGGAGGAGCCGAGGGTACGGAAGAGGGTCGTCGAGCTGGAGGCGACACCCATGTCCTTCATCTCGACGCTGTTCTGCGCGACGAGCATCGTGATCTGCATCAGGAAGCCCATGCCGGCTCCGAGGAGCGCCATCCAGACGCCGGAGACCAGTCGCGAGGTGCCGGTGTCCATCGTGGAGAGCGCGAAGAGGCCGGCCGTCATCAGGGCGCCGCCTGCGATCGGGAAGATCTTGTACTTGCCGGTGCTGGTGGTGAAGCGGCCGACGAGCAGCGAGACGAGCATCATCGACAGAAGCATCGGCAGGAGCAGCAGACCGGAGTTGGTGGCCGAGGCGCCCTGCACGGACTGCTGGAAGATCGGCAGGTAGAGGACCGCGCCGAACATCACGAAGCCGGTGATGAAGCCGATCAGGGACATCACGGTGAAGTTGCGGCTGCGGAAGATGTGCAGCGGCATGATCGGGTCGCTCGCCCGCGTCTCGACGTACAGGAAGGCGGCGAGCGCGACGGTGCCGCCGACGGCGAGGCCGACGATGGTGGCCGAGCCCCAGGCGTACTCCGTGCCGCCCCAGGTGGTGACGAGGACGATCGCGGTGATGCCGACGGTCAGGAGTCCGGCGCCGAGGAAGTCGATCCGGGTGCCGGTGGCACGCCGCTTCTTCGGCAGGTGCAGGACGGTGGTGACCATGGCGAGGGCGACGGCGCCGAGCGGCAGGTTGATGTAGAAGGACCAGCGCCAGCCCCAGTGGTCGGTGATGGTGCCGCCGACGAGCGGGCCGCCGATCATGGCGAGGGCCATCACGCCGGCCATCATGCCCTGGTACTTGCCGCGCTCCCGGGGCGGGATGAGGTCACCGATGATCGCCATGACACCGACCATCAGACCGCCGGCGCCGAGGCCCTGGATCGTACGGAAGCCGATCAGCTGGCCCATGTCCTGGGCCATGCCGCTGAGCGCCGACCCGATCACGAAGATCACGATCGAGGTGAGGAAGATGCCCTTGCGGCCGAACATGTCGCCGAGCTTTCCCCAGATCGGGGTGGAGGCCGCGGTGGCCAGGGTGTAGGCGGTGACGACCCAGGAGAGGTGCTCCAGGCCGCCCAGTTCGCCGACGATCGTGGGCATGGCGGTGCCGATGATCATGTTGTCCAGCATCGCGAGGAGCATCGCGATCATGAGGGCGAGGAGCACGACGCGGACGCTGCGCGGCGGCGGCTCCGTCACCTCGCTCGGAGTGGTGCTGGTCGACTGCGCAGCCATGTCATTCCCTTACTTGCCGCCCGGCTAGTTACTACACTGGGGACGGTAGGCGCGTAACTTGCCGGTCGTCAAGTAAGTTTTGTGGAAAGTGGAGAGCAGCCATGGCCCGAGGCAACACCCGCCAGCGCATCCAGGACGTGGCCCTGGAACTCTTCGCCGCACAGGGCTACGAGAAGACCTCGCTGCGCGAGATCGCCGAGCACCTCGATGTCACCAAGGCCGCGCTGTACTACCACTTCAGGACCAAGGAAGACATCATCATCGGCATCTTCCAGGACCTCACCCGGCCCATGGACGAGCTGATCGCCTGGGCGAAGAGGCAGCCGCGCACGCTGGAGGTCAAGGAGGAGATCATCCGGCGCTATCAGCAGTCCCTGGTCGGCGCGGCCCCGCTGTTCCGCTTCATACAGGAGAACCAGGCGGCCGTCCGCGAGCTGAGCATCGGCATGACCTTCAAGGAGCGGCTGCTGGAGCTGAGCGGCCTGATCCAGGAGCCGGACTTCGCCGTGATCGACCGCGTGCGCTGTGTGAGCGCGATCTTCGCCCTGCACTCGGGCATGTTCTTCATGGACAACGTCGAAGGCGACCCCGAGGAGAAGCGTGAAGCCGTCCTCGAGGTCGCCCTCGATCTGATCACCCAGGCGCACGGCGCGCGGTGAGGCGTTCTTCAGGTCAGATGGTGACACCCACCGAGCGCAGGAACGCGGACGGGTTGAGGGCGGAACCGTAGTTCGGGGTCGTACGGATCTCGAAGTGCAGGTGCGGGCCGGAGGAGTTGCCGGTGTTGCCCGAGAGGGCGATCTTCTGACCGGCGCCGACCTTCTGGCCGATGTGCACGTTGATCTTCGACAGGTGGGCGTACTGCGAGTACTTGCCGTTGGCGTGCTTGACGACGATGGCGTTGCCGTACGCGGGGCCGTCGCCGCCGCCGTTCGGGCCGGCCTTCACGACGGTGCCGGCGCCGGCGGCCTTGACCGGGGTGCCGACCGGAACGGCGAAGTCCTGGCCGGAGTGCTTGTGGGCCCACATGGAGCCGCCCTGGTTGAAGCTGGCGGTCAGGGTGTAGGAGCTGACCGGCTTGACCCAGGAGGGGGCCTTCTTGGCGGCGACCGGGGCGGCCTTCACCGCCTTGGCGACAGCCGCCTTCTTCGCGGCGGCCTGCTTGGCGACGGCGGCCTTCACGGCGGCCTGGGCCTGGGCATCGGCCTGCGCGGCGACGGCAGCGGACGCACCGGTCGCGGCAGTCGCGATGGTGGCGGCCTTGCCCTCGGCGGCGAAGGCGGACCCTGCTCCGGCCACCAGCGACACTCCCAGACCCGCGGTGGCGAGAGCGACGGCGGCGGTACGGGCGGCGGGGTTCATGACGCGCTTCGACATACGGGGGAAAACCTCCGGACAGAACGGGACCCGACGCGATCGCTGCGCCGGGCGGGCTGTTGCTCATCCTTGGTAACCCGGACCCCCATCCGGCGTAAAACACCCCATCTACGACATTGCGTCGTAGCGGCGGGCGGGGGAGTTCGGCTCTTGACGACCCGAGCCCCCACCTTCGAAATCGGACATACCGCCACCAATGAACTGGTTTATCCGCACGTCGGACCCGCCCGAAACGGACCTACAGGCCACTTCCCGTACGGTTCGCCCCCTCTCGGGACCAAAGTCCCACCATCGGCGCCCCGAACGTCCGGAATGAACACCAAACAGCGTCACTATCCCGGTTAGTACCCCTCAAAACGCCTGTGCGCCTTGTCACGGCGCACCCGCCCCCGATGCGACCTGGGTCACGCAACCAGGGCCGTCAGAACGCCGTCCCCGACTACGGTGTGCAGGAGTTGGACCTGTCCGGGCGACGTTCGGGGGACGTACGTGGAACCAGCGCTCATCGGCACCCGCCTCGCATCGGCGGCGGTCGGCCCGCTCCTGCGAAAACTCCTGGTCAAGGACGGTCCGGGGGCCGGTCTCACCGGCGCTCGCAAGCCGATCAGACTCTCCCGGCTCGTCTCCTTCCGCGGCGAGCAGCGGACGCTGGGCGAGCGGGACGTCCGGAGACTGGCCGCCACGCTGGTCGAGCGCGCCGCCACCGGCCCCGGAGAGCCTCCGTTCCCCGCCACCGAGACCGAGGCGCTCACCGACACCCTGGCCGCGACGCTCCTCGCCCTCGGCGACCTGGACATGGACGACGTCCAGGCGGTCAGCCTCGGCGCCCCGGCCCTCGCCCGCGCCCTGCGCGCCGCGGCCCCGGCCCCGGACGGCCTGTCGACGGACTGCGTCCTCTTCCTCGACACGCTCACCGGGTGGGCCTGCCTGCACATCCTGGAGTTCTTCACCCAGCGGTCCACGTTCGTGGCCCGCTCCCTCGTGGAGCAGACCCGCGGACAGGCGGAGCTGACGGCCAAGGTCGACGAGGTGATCCGCCGTACCCCACGGGTGGACGTGCGGGACGCGGAGTTCGAGCGCCGCTACCGGGCGTACGTGGCGAAGAAGCACGGCAGCCTCACCATCTACGGGGTCGACCTGCGGGACGCACCGGAGAAGTGGCCCCTGGACGTGGCCTACCTGTCGCTGGAGGCGACGGCGGCAGGTCCTCCGCTCGACAGACACCTCCGTCTGGCCGCCCTCACAGAGGTCGACGAGCGTGATCAGGGGTTCGTGGACGCCTTCGCGAACGCCTTCGGCGTGGCGCCCCCGGGCACGCGGCCCACGCTGACGCCCGAACAGCGCGAGGCCCTCCTCGCGACGGCCGCCCGCGTGCTCCACGACCTCGACGGGGGCGGCCGCGCGGACGTCGCGCTCGCCCAGCACGACAAGGTGCTGCTGCGCGGCCTGGCCGGATCGGGGAAGACGACCCTCGTCCAGTGGCTGGCGGTCTCCGCGGCACGGGACGAGCAGGCCGACGCCATGGCGTACCTCCGCGACCGGATCCCCTTCGTCCTCCCCCTCCGCACCCTCACCCGCCACGGCGAGCGGCTCCCCGCCCCCGACCGCTTCCTCTCCGCCGTCGGCTGCCCGCTCTCCCCGCCCGAGGGCTGGGCCGACCGTGTCCTCGGCGCCGGCCGCGGCCTCGTCCTCGTCGACGGCATCGACGAGATCCCCGAGGTCGAACGCGACCGCGCCCGCCGCTGGCTCCGCGAGCTCCTCGACTCCTACGACGGCAACCGCTGGCTGGTGACCTCCCGCCCCACCGCCGTACGGGACGACTGGCTGACCTCCGACGGCTTCGCCGAGTTCACCCTCTCCCCCATGTCCACCGCCGAGGTCACCGCCTTCGTCCGCCGCTGGCACCAGGCGGCCGGACCGGAGGCCGCGCCGTACGAGCAACCCCTCCTCGACGCCCTGCGGACGACCTCCGACGTCGCCCAGCTCGCCACCAACCCGCTGATGTGCGGTCTGATCTGCGCCCTGCACCGCGGCCGCCGCGGCTTCCTGCCGCGCGGCCGCAAGGCGCTGTACGACGCGGCGCTGGCCATGTTGCTCTCCCGCCGGGACCGCGAGCGGGACATGGGCATGCCGTACGGGGTCGAGCTGGGCGAGGCCCCGCAGATCCAGCTGATCCAGCGGATCGCCTACTGGCTCACTCTCAACGGCCGGACGACGATGGACCGCCCGCACGCGGCATCGGTCGTACGGGAGGCGGCGCCCGCGATCACGGAGGCGGCCGGGATCGACCCCGACGCGATCTTCCTTCATCTGCTCCACCGCAGCGGCCTGCTGCGCGAGCCGACCGCGGACACGGTCGACTTCGTCCACCGCACCTTCCAGGACTACCTCGCGGCGAAGGCCCTGGTGGACCACTGGGACATCGGCGTCCTGATCCAGCACGCGGCGGACGACCAGTGGGAGGACGTCATCCGCATGGCCGTCGGCCACGCGCGCCCACGCGAATGCGCCGAGATCTTCGAGGAGCTGCTGAAGGCGACGGACGCGGCACCGGACCGCCCTACGCGACTGCGGATCGTGGCCGTGGCGGCGACGGCGCTGGACCACGCGACGGAGGTGTCCCCGGAGGTCCGGGCACGGATCCTCGCGCGCACGGCGGCGGTGATCCCGCCGTCCGGGCCGGCGGAGGCGCGGGAGCTGGCGTCGGTGGGGCGCACCGTCCTGGACCTGCTGCCGGGCCCCGAGGCGCTGACCGACCAGCAGTCCCTGGACGTGGTGACCACCGCCACCCACATCACGGACGACGCCGCGCTGCCGTACCTCGCCCGGTTCACCCGGCATCCGAGCCTGGCGGTCCGCTCCCAGCTGATCTGGGGGTGGAACCGGTTCGACACCACCCGGTACGCCGAGGAGATCATCGCGGCGCTCGACCCGTCCGAACTCGACTTCACCATCACCTCCGACGGACAGGCCGCCGAGATCGCCCGACTCGGGCTGCGCCCCAGGAACCTCGACATCCGCGCCGGCGTCTCCGGCCACGGGACGGCCCTGCTCCGTGAACTGATCGACGCTTCGTTGAATCTGCGGCTCCCGGGGCCCCTCGCCCGGGTTCTCGAGTCCCTCCCCGCCGAGAACGACCTGGCGACCCTCGCTCTGAACGAGTACCCCGACGGAGGGTTCGGCGTTCTCCGCCGGCTGAGCGGCCTCAAGGTCCTCACGGTCGAACGGGTCGCCGGGATGAGCGAGGAGGACTGGCAGGCCGTGGCCTGCCTGGACAGCCTCTCGTTCCTCTCCCTGCCGGCGGCGGGCCTGCGGAGCGTCCCGGACTCGCTGCGGCTGCCGGGGGTCGAGATGGTGTACCTGGTCTGCGACCGCTCCCCCGCCCCGCTGGACGCCGTCGCCCGCGCCTTCCCCGGCCTGCGCCGACTGCGCCTCCTGGGCAGCGTCGGCGGACTGGTCCACGACCTCACACCGCTGGCGGGCCTGGAGCGGCTCGTCTCCGTCAACAGCCTCGGCGCCCTGTTCACCGGCGCCGAGAACCTGCCGCCCGGAGTCCAGATCCGGGCAGGGGCCGACGACACCTCCCCTCCCTCGGTACGTTCACGCTCATGACCGACGTGGCGACCGTCCGTCGAGGACAACGACGTGAGCCGATGCTGCTCCCGGCCGGCGAAAAGGGGCTGCCCCCGGAACCCTCACGGGTCCGGGGGCAGCCCCTTCAGCGGTTTCGCCTCACGCGTCCTTCGAGAGGTTCGGGCCCGCTCCGCCCGTCGCCTGCTCGATCGGCGGGACGTCCGGCAGGGCCGACTTCTCCTCGCCGCGGAAGGTGAACTTCTTCTCCTCGCCCTCGCCCTCGGTGTCCACGACCACGATGTGGCCGGGGCGCAGCTCGCCGAAGAGGATCTTCTCGGAGAGCGAGTCCTCGACCTCGCGCTGGATCGTCCGGCGCAGCGGCCGGGCGCCCATGACCGGGTCGTAACCCTTCTTGGCGAGCAGCTCCTTCGCGGACTGGGAGAGCTCGAGGCCCATGTCCCGGTCCTTCAGGCGCTCGTCCACCCGGCTGATCATCAGGTCGACGATCTGCAGGATGTCGTCCTGGGTGAGCTGCGGGAAGACGATGATGTCGTCCACACGGTTCAGGAACTCCGGGCGGAAGTGCTGCTTCAGCTCGTCGCTGACCTTGGCCTTCATCCGCTCGTAGTTGGACTTCGTGTCGCCCTGGGCGGCGAAGCCCAGGTTGAAGCCCTTCGAGATGTCCCGGGTCCCGAGGTTGGTCGTCATGATGATGACCGTGTTCTTGAAGTCCACGACCCGGCCCTGGGAGTCGGTCAGACGACCGTCCTCCAGGATCTGGAGAAGGGAATTGAAGATATCGGGGTGGGCCTTCTCGACCTCGTCGAACAGGACGACGGAGAACGGCTTGCGGCGCACCTTCTCGGTGAGCTGGCCGCCCTCTTCGTAGCCCACGTATCCGGGGGGAGAACCGAAGAGACGGGAAACCGTGTGCTTCTCGCTGAACTCCGACATGTCGAGGGAGATCATCGCGTCCTCGTCGCCGAAGAGGAATTCGGCGAGCGCCTTGGACAGCTCGGTCTTACCGACACCGGACGGGCCGGCGAAGATGAACGAGCCACCGGGACGCTTCGGGTCCTTCAGACCGGCTCGCGTACGACGGATCGCCCGCGAGAGGCCGATGACCGCGTCCTTCTGGCCGATGACGCGCTTGTGGAGCTCGTCCTCCATGCGGAGCAGTCGGCTCGACTCCTCCTCGGTCAGCTTGAAGACCGGGATGCCGGTGGCGGTCGCGAGGACCTCGGCGATCAGCTCGCCGTCGACCTCGGCGACGACGTCCATGTCGCCGGCCTTCCACTCCTTCTCCCGCTTGGCCTTCGCCGCCAGCAGCTGCTTCTCCTTGTCGCGGAGAGACGCCGCCTTCTCGAAGTCCTGGGAGTCGATCGCGGACTCCTTGTCCCGGCGGACACCGGCGATCTTCTCGTCGAACTCGCGGAGGTCCGGCGGCGCGGTCATCCGGCGGATGCGCATCCGGGATCCGGCCTCGTCGATCAGGTCGATCGCCTTGTCCGGCAGGAAGCGGTCCGAGATGTACCGGTCGGCCAGGGTCGCGGCCTGGACGAGGGCCTCGTCCGTGATGGAGACCCGGTGGTGGGCCTCGTACCGGTCACGCAGACCCTTGAGGATCTCGATCGTGTGCGGCAGCGACGGCTCGGCGACCTGGATGGGCTGGAAGCGGCGCTCGAGGGCCGCGTCCTTCTCCAGGTACTTGCGGTACTCGTCGAGCGTGGTCGCACCGATGGTCTGGAGCTCACCGCGGGCCAGCATCGGCTTGAGGATGCTGGCGGCGTCGATCGCGCCCTCGGCGGCACCCGCACCCACCAGGGTGTGGAGCTCGTCGATGAACAGGATGATGTCGCCGCGGGTGCGGATCTCCTTGAGGACCTTCTTCAGGCGCTCCTCGAAGTCACCGCGGTAGCGGGAGCCTGCGACCAGCGCGCCGAGGTCCAGGGTGTAGAGGTGCTTGTCCTTGAGAGTCTCGGGCACCTCGCCCTTGACGATGGCCTGCGCCAGGCCTTCGACGACGGCGGTCTTGCCGACGCCGGGCTCGCCGATGAGAACCGGGTTGTTCTTCGTACGGCGGGACAGCACCTGCATGACCCGCTCGATCTCCTTCTCGCGCCCGATGACCGGGTCGAGCTTGGATTCGCGGGCCGCCTGGGTGAGGTTGCGGCCGAACTGGTCGAGGACCAGGGACGTCGAGGGGGTGCCCTCGGCAGGACCGCCGGCCGTGGCGGCTTCCTTGCCCTGGTAGCCGGAGAGCAGCTGGATGACCTGCTGCCGCACCCGGTTGAGATCGGCGCCCAGCTTCACGAGGACCTGGGCGGCGACGCCCTCGCCCTCGCGGATCAGGCCGAGCAGGATGTGCTCCGTGCCGATGTAGTTGTGGCCGAGCTGGAGGGCCTCGCGGAGCGACAGCTCCAGGACCTTCTTGGCACGCGGGGTGAAGGGGATGTGACCGGACGGAGCCTGCTGGCCCTGCCCGATGATCTCCTCAACCTGCTGGCGGACCGCCTCGAGCGAAATCCCGAGGCTCTCCAGGGCCTTAGCGGCGACACCCTCACCCTCGTGGATAAGGCCCAGGAGGATGTGCTCGGTGCCGATGTAGTTGTGGTTGAGCATCCGGGCTTCTTCCTGAGCCAGGACGACAACCCGCCGCGCGCGGTCGGTGAACCTCTCGAACATCGTTAATCGCTCCTCAGAGCGGTCAGTCAGTTAGGGGTCGATCCCCTCCCTGTCCTTCCGCAGCTTAGTCCCGCAAGCGGGGACCGCTCATTCCAACTGCCGACATCCGTCCGGATCACCCCCTTGTCCGTGGGGAGACCTGCTGCCGAACAGCCGACAAATGCTCCAACTCGATGGTGCGAGACGATGTTCCCGCAGGCCAAGCAGTTACCCGCGCCTTCAGTACGCCGATGGCGAACGTGAGACGCGAAAGCCCGCGAGTCGCCCCTCCTCACTAGGAATGTCTTACCCGTCCGCACTGACACTCCATGCGGCACACCCCGGTTCCCTCCGCTACGGGCGAACATCCTTGCGCTGCCGAATGCACCCGTACGCCCCCATCGCGGACACCGTGCGCAGTGGATCGAGGACGCGGCGTCGACGACGGCGTAACCAAGGGACCTTCGTGGGCGTTCCCCGGACATGCCCTCCACCGCACCACGCGTGCCGCCGCCCCGCTCGCCGGTCGACGGCGGTGCGGCGCGCTGGTACGAGGAGGCGCTCGGCTGGGAGACGGTGGCCGGCCCGCCGGTGGGCCTGGTGACGGGTCTGCGCTTCGACGTCCTCGACGTGCCCGCCGAGGCCGGCCGGGCGGTGCTGCGCCGGACGGGCGCGGGTGCCACCGGGCCGGTGGCCCTCACGGGGTGGAGGATGCGGCTACTGGTCGCCGCGGGGAGCGCGGAGGAGCTGCCGGGGCTGCTCGACTGGCTGGAGTGGGGCGGGATCTCGCTGGATCTCGTCGCCCTGGGCGCCGGCAGCCGGATGACCGCTCCTGTTCCCCCAGGATGGAGCGGTTCCGACGCGCCCGGCGCCGCGGTGTGGCTGCGCGCCCCCGAGCCGGGCCGCGACGTGGAGACGTCGCTGCCGGCCCTGCGGACCGCGGTGCGGGGTGGTGCGGCCGCCCCCTGTCTCGTACGTCTCGTGGCCGCCGCCGCGGCGGAGTGCCACCGGGTGCGGCTGCTGAGTGCACGGTCCCGGGAAGGCCTTCCGGGGCGCCCCGGAGGGCGGCCGGTGGAGCGTTCCGCGAGGTCGGTCGCTCAGCAGCTGACTCCTCAGCGGTTCGCGTCCTCGTAGGCGGCCTTGATCTCCGCCGGAACGCGACCGCGGTCGTTCACGTTGTAGCCGTTCTCCTTGGCCCACGCGCGGATCTTCGCGGTGTCCGGGCTGCCGCCGGCCGCGACCCGGCCCTTGCCGCGCGTACCGGCGCTGCGGCCACCGGTACGCCGACCGCTCTTGGTGTACGGCTCGAGCAGGCCACGGAGCTTGTCCGCGTTGGCGGTGGTGAGGTCGATCTCGTAGGTCTTGCCGTCCAGCGCGAACGTCACGGTCTCGTCCGCCTCGACGCCGTCGAGGTCGTCGACAAGAAGGACCTGAACCTTCTGTGCCACCGGATTTCCTTTCATCGAAAATGCAGTACGCGGAAAGGAAACCGCTTTTCCCGGAAAAACACAAACCCCTGGGAGAGGTTCAGAAGCCCGGCAGTGCGGGAAACGTGCGCGATTCGGACATAGGGTTCCGTGCGCTCGTCAGGATCACAGATGCAGAAGCATCCGGCTGTTGCCCAGGGTGTTCGGCTTCACTCGTTCGAGACCCAGGAACTCGGCGACGCCCTCGTCGTAGGAACGCAGGAGCTCGCTGTACACATCTCCGTCGACCGGAGTCTCGCCGATCTCGACGAAGCCGTGCTTCGCGAAGAAGTCGACTTCGAAGGTCAGGCAGAATACGCGGCGCACCCCGAGCCAACGGGCGGTGTGCAGCAACTTGTCGAGCACGTGATGGCCGACGCCGGCGCCCTTGAACTCGGGATCGACGGCGAGAGTACGCACTTCGGCGAGGTCTTCCCACATCACGTGGAGTGCCCCGCAGCCGACGACGACGCCGTCCTCGTCGCGTTCGGCGACCCAGAACTCCTGGATGTCCTCGTAAAGCGTCACGTCGGCTTTGTCGAGCAGGATGCCCCGCCGGGCGTACGGGTCGACGAGGCGGCGTACGGCGGCGACATCGCCGGTGCGGGCGCGGCGGACGGTGACGGCTTTCGAGGCGGCGGAGGACGACGGCATGGGGGGACGTTATCGCCCGTCGCCCTCGGGGTCCGAGGCAGCCTCTCCGGCGTCCGGGGGCGAACCCCCGCCCACACCCTCGTCCGCCGCCCCACCTGCGCTCTCGCGGGCCCCCTCGGGCTGCGGGGCGGGGGTCTCCGGCACGTTGTGCCCGACGATTCGGATCGCGTCGGTGAGGGCCTCTCGCTGCTCGCTCGACATCATGCCGAAGAACGCGACAAGGGCGGCCGCCGGGTTGTCGCTCTGGGCCCACGCCTCGTTCATCAGTGCGGCCGAGTAGGCGGCTCGGGTGGAGACCGCGGTATATCGATAGGCGCGGCCGTCGACTTCCCTCCGCACCCAGCCCTTCTGATGGAGATTGTCCATTACCGTCATGACGGTGGTGTAGGCGATGGACCGTTCCTGCTGGAGATCCTCCAGGACTTCCCGGACGGTCACCGGACGGTTCCATTGCCAGACGCGTGTCATGACGGCGTCTTCCAGCTCTCCCAATTGGCGGGGCACACCGCCACCATAGTCCGCGAAGCGGGAATGGTCTGCTATTGACGGATGAAACGCAACAAAAAGGACGTACGACCTGAAAGCTGTCGTACGTCCTTCGGTGCGGGTGGCGCTACGGGGTGTTGCCGTCCGCCTGGCGGGTGGCATCGGCGCGGGCGAGAGCGGCGTCCACGGCCGCGTCTTCCTTCGCCTTGTTCGGGCCGCCCTGGCTCTTGACGATCGTGACGACGAGCGCCGTGAAGAACAGGGCCATCACGACGGGCGGCAGGAGCGCGGATACGTAGTCCATGCCGACCAGGGTAGCTATCCGGCGGCGCGTTCCTCGGGCGGGGGCGGCGGTACGGGGCGTCGGCGCGGCGGGAAGACCTCGGACGGCTTCGGGGCCGGGCGCTTCGTCGGCGCGGGCGGCTGCTTCGGGGCGGGCGGCTTGGGCTCGTCGGCGGCGCGGCCGCCGGGGAGGGCCAGCAGCCGGGCGCGGGGCGCGGAGGCCACGGCCTGGGAGACGCGGGCGAGCGAGGCGAGGCGGGGGTCTCCCCAGGCGAAGCTCTGGGGGAGGGCGCGCACGGACCGCTCGGCGAGCACCTGGCATCGCTCCAGGAGGCCGGCCGCCCGGGGGTGGACCCGCAGGGCACGCAGGGCCGTGAGGTCGTCGAAGCCCGGGTCGTACCCGGCGCCGAGGGCGTCCTGGAGGAGATCCAGATAGCCGGAGAGCGAGCCGGGCAGGGCCTCGCGGTACCGGGTCAGGTCGGCGAGGAGGAAGGCACGCAGCCGGCCGGCCTCCCGGACGGCGTCGTCCACGGACGCGGCGAGCCGCAGGCAGTCCTGGACGTCCTCGTCCTGAAGGGGGGCGGGGTTGAGGGCGGTGGCAAGGGCGCGTCGGAGCACACGCAGCTCGTCCGCACTGAACGCCATGCCGCCGCGGGATCCGTATGGCGTGGGCATGAGGTGACAATACGCGCTAATCGGACAAATTTCGTTTACCGATCAGCTCGGTGTGGCGGCGCCCCGACCGCTCCGGCGCCGCCCACGCGTGACGCGCCCCGCTACATGCGCGAGACGTTGCGCTCGTACACCAGACGCAGGCCGATCAGCGTCAGCCACGGCTCGTGCTCGTCGATCTGTGTCGACTCGCCGAGCACCATCGGGGCCAGGCCGCCGGTGGCGATCACGGTCACGGCCGACGGGTCGCCGTCGCGGCCGACCAGCTCGCGCTTCATCCGGGCCACCACGCCGTCGACCTGACCGGCGAAGCCGAAGACGATGCCCGACTGCATCGCCTCGACCGTGTTCTTGCCGATCACGCTGCGCGGCCGGGCGAGCTCGATCTTGCGGAGCTGGGCGCCGCGGACTCCCAGCGCCTCGACCGAGATCTCGATGCCGGGCGCGATCGCGCCGCCCGCGTACTCGCCGCGCGCGGTGATCGCGTCGTACGTCGTCGCCGTGCCGAAGTCGACCACGATCGCCGGACCGCCGTAGAGCTCGACCGCCGCGACCGCGTTGATGATGCGGTCCGCGCCGACCTCCTTCGGGTTGTCCGTGAGGATCGGGACGCCCGTCTTGACGCCGGGCTCGACCAGGACGGCCGGGACGTCGCCGTAGTACCGCCGGGTCACCTCGCGCAGCTCGTGCAGCACCGAGGGGACCGTCGCACAGATCGAGATGCCCTCGATGCCGTCGCTCAGCTCGACACCCAGCAGCGGGTGCATGCCCATGAGGCCCTGGAGCAGGACCGCCATCTCGTCGGCGGTGCGACGCGGATCGGTCGAGATGCGCCAGTGCTCGACGATCTCGTCCCCGTCGAAGAGACCGAGGACCGTGTGCGTGTTGCCGACGTCGATGGTGAGCAGCATCAGGCCCGCACCTCGCGCAGGTCGAGGCCGATGTCGAGGATCGGGGAGGAGTGGGTCAGCCCGCCGACCGCGAGATAGTCCACGCCCGTCGCCGCGTAGGCCGCCGCGTTCTCCAGCGTGAGGCGTCCGGAGGACTCCAGGACCGCGCGGCCGGCGACCAGCGCGACGGCCTCCTCGGTCTCCAGGGGGGTGAAGTTGTCCAGCAGGATCAGGTCGGCGCCCGCGTCCAGGACCTCGCGGACCTGGTGCAGCGTGTCGACCTCGACCTCGATCGGCACGTCCGGGAACAGCTCCCGTACGGCCTTGAAGGCCTGCGCCACACCGCCGGCGGCCACCACGTGGTTGTCCTTCACCAGCGCCGCGTCCGACAGGGACATGCGGTGGTTGACGCCGCCGCCGCAGCGCACCGCGTACTTCTCCAGGGCGCGCAGCCCCGGCGTGGTCTTGCGGGTGTCCCGGACGCGGGCCCTGGTGCCCTCCAGGGCGTCCGCCCACGCGCGCGTGGCGGTGGCGATGCCGGAGAGGCGGCACAGGATGTTCAGCGCGCTGCGCTCGCCGGTGAGCAGGTCACGGGTGCGGGTGGTCACGCTCAGGAGCTTCTGGCCCGCCTCGACGCGCTCGCCGTCCTCGACGTGCCGCTCGACCTCGAAGGTCTCGGTGCAGACGATGGAGAGCACCGCCTCGGCGACCCGCAGACCCGCCACCACGCCCGCCTCACGGGCGGTGAAGTCGGCGGTGGCGACCGCGTCCTCGGGGACCGTCGCCACGGTCGTCACGTCCACGCCTCCGTCGAGGTCCTCCTCGATGGCCAGGTGGGCGATGTCCTCGACCTGCACCGGGTCGAGCCCGGCGTCGGCGAGCAGCTGCGCGAGCGCGGGGTCGAGCCCGCACTCGTAGACCTCGTCGCCGTCGGCGCAGCCGCAGCCGTCACCACAGCCGCCCGCCTCCTCGGCCGGGGCGCTGATCTGGATCAGAGGGACGTCCACGGGCTGCGGACGTGCTTCTTCGGGCGTGCTCACGACTGCGGCTCCCTGGTTGCGTCGGCGGTTACGGGCGGAAAGTCTGCGGTGGCGGTACGGCGGACCACGAGCCGCCGGTCCGAGGTGAGGCGCACGATCAGATGGCGCCGCCAGTCCTCGTCGCGCTCGGGATGGTCCTCGCGCCAGTGGCAGCCACGGGTCTCCCGGCGCTCCTGGGCGGCCGCGACCAGCACCCGGGCGACGCACAGCAGGTTCGTCGTCTCCCAGGACTCGACGCCCGGCTCGGCCGCCTTGCCCTGGCGGTCCTCCGCCGCCGAGAGGCTCAGCGCCTCCAGCGCGTCGGCGGCGTCCCCGAGGCTCTCGGCCGAGCGCAGCACTCCGGCGTCCGCGCTCATGACCCGCTGGATCCGGACCCGGGTCTCGGGCGCGAGCAGCGGCAGCACGGACGGGGTCGCGGGCACGACCGGCAGGCCCTCGCGGTGCGGGCCCCGCGTGGCGATGTCGTCGGCGATCCGCTCGGCGAAGACCAGGCCCTCCAGGAGCGAGTTCGACGCCAGGCGGTTGGCGCCGTGGACGCCCGTGCAGGCCACCTCACCGCACGCGTAGAGGCCCGGGACGGTGGTCCGGCCCGTCAGGTCGGTGCGGACGCCGCCGGAGGCGTAGTGGGCCGCGGGGGCGACCGGGATCGGCTCGGTGACCGGATCGATGTCGTGGGCGCGGCAGGCGGCGAGGATCGTGGGGAACCTGGTCTCCCACATCTCGGCGCCGAAGTGCCGGGCGTCCAGGTACATGTGCTCGGCGCCCCGCTCCTGCATCCGGCGCATGATCGCCTTGGCGACGATGTCGCGGGGCGCCAGCTCGGCCAGTTCGTGCTGTCCGAGCATGAAGCGGACGCCGTCGGCGTCGACGAGATGGGCGCCCTCGCCCCGTACCGCCTCGGAGACCAGCGGCTGCTGGCCCTCGGAGTCGGAGCCGAGGAAGAGCACCGTCGGGTGGAACTGGACGAACTCCAGGTCGGAGACCTCGGCCCCGGCGCGCAGGGCGAGCGCGACGCCGTCGCCGGTGGAGACGGCCGGGTTCGTGGTGGCCGAGAAGACCTGGCCCATGCCGCCGGTCGCGAGGACCACCGCGGGGGCGTGGACGGCGCCGACGCCGTCGTGCTGGCCCTCGCCCATGACGTGCAGGGTCACGCCCGCCGTGCGCCCCTCGTCGTCCTTGAGGAGGTCGAGGACGAGCGCGTGCTCGATGGTCCGCAGCCCGCCGTCCCGTATCGCCTCCACAAGGGCGCGGGAGATCTCCAGGCCGGTGGCGTCGCCGCCGGCGTGGGCGATCCGGCGTCGGTGGTGGCCGCCCTCTCGGGTCAGGGCGATCTCGCCGTCGGCGGTCTTGTCGAAGTCGGCGCCGGTGGCGATCAGCCGGCGGACGGCGCCGGGGCCCTCGGTGACCAGAAGCCGGACGGCCTCGGCGTCGCAGAGCCCGGCGCCCGCCACGAGGGTGTCGTCGAGGTGCTGCTCGGGGGTGTCGCCCTCGCCGAGCGCGGCGGCGATGCCGCCCTGCGCCCAGCGGGTGGAGCCGTCGTCCAGGCGGGCCTTGGTGACGACGACCGTCCGCAGTCCGGCCGCCGTGCAGCGCAGGGCCGCGGTCAGCCCCGCGACACCGGAGCCGACCACGACGACGTCGGCGTCGATGGACCAGCCCGGCGCGGGCGCGTGCAGCCGTATTCCGGTCACTTGGTGGCTCCGAGGGTCAGCGGGATGTTGTCGATGAGGCGCGTACTGCCCACGCGCGCGGCGACGGCGAGGATCGCGTCACCGTCGTGGTCGTCGCCGACCTCGGTGAAGTCGGCCGGATCGACCAGGGCGAGGTAGTCGAGGACGAGCGGCGGCTCGGCCTTCGCCGCCTCGTCGAGGACGGTGCGGGCCGCGGCCCGTACGGCATCGGCGCCGCCGCACTCGGACGCCTGGGCGACCGCGTGCGCGTCGGCCGCGGCGCGGGCCTCGCCGAGCCGGGAGAGCGCCTCGGCGCGGGTCTCCGCCCGGCCCTGGGAACCGGGCAGGGAGGCGGCACGCGCGCGCAGCGCGTGCTGGGCGGCCAGCCGGTCGCTCGCGGCGAACAGGGCGCGGGAGAGGGCGAGGGCGGTGCGGCGCTCGCGATCGGAGAGGTAGCGGTTGCGGCTGGACAGGGCGAGACCGTCGGCCTCGCGGACCGTGGGCACGCCGACGATCTCCGCGGGGAAGTTCAGATCGCGGGCCATCCGCCGGATCAGGGCCAGCTGCTGGGCGTCCTTCTGGCCGAAGAAGGCCAGGTCGGGGCGGGTGAGGTGGAGCAGCTTGGCGACGACCGTGAGCATGCCGTCGAAGTGGCCGGGCCGCGAGGCGCCTTCGAGACGCCCGCCCATGGGGCCGGCGGTGATCCGGACCTGGGGCTCCCCGCCGGGGTAGACCTCGTCGACGGAGGGCGCGAACACGGCGTCGGCGCCCGCCTCCTCGGCCGTACGGAGGTCCGCGTCCAGCGTGCGGGGGTAGCGGTCGAGGTCCTCGCCCGCGCCGAACTGGAGCGGGTTGACGAAGACGGTGACGACGACGAACCCGTCGGGTCCGACGTAGCCGCGAGCGGTACGGACCAGGGTGGCGTGGCCTTCGTGGAGCGCGCCCATGGTCATCACGACGGCCGTACGGCCGTTTCCGGCCACACCCGGGGTGGGGGCGAGGGCGTGGAGCTCGTCGGCCGTACGGACCAGGGCGAAGGTCGTCGATGTCATCGGTCGGTCTCCCCGTCGGCGAGCACGCCCAGCAGGTCCTCGGCCAGCTCGGGCTTGAGCAGGCCGTGCGCGAGCGCCCGGTCGGCGGTCGTGCGGGCCATCGCCAGATAGCCGGCGACGGTGCCCGGCGCGTGCTTGCGCAGCTCGGCGACGTGCGCGGCGACCGTGCCCGCGTCACCGCGCGCCACGGGGCCGGTGAGGGCCCCGTCGCCGGACCGCAGGGCGTTGTCCAGGGCGGCGCCCAGCAGCGGGCCGAGCATCCGGTCCGGGGCGGCGACCCCGGCCGAACGGAGCAGGTCCATGGACTGGGCGACCAGGGTGACCAGGTGGTTCGCGCCGAGGGCGAGGGCCGCGTGGTAGAGCGGGCGGGCCTCCTCGGCGATCCACTCGGGCTCGCCGCCCATCTCGATGACCAGGGCCTCGGCGGCCAGCCGCAGCTCCTCGGGCGCGGTCACCCCGAAGGAGCAGCCGGCCAGGCGCTGGACGTCGACGGAGCTGCCGGTGAAGGTCATGGCGGGGTGCAGGGCGAGCGGCAGGGCGCCGACCCGGCGGGCGGGGTCGAGGACGTTCACGCCGTACCGGCCGGAGGTGTGCACGAGCAGCTGCCCGGGTCGTACGGCCCCGGTCTCGGCGAGGCCCTCGACCAGGCCGGGCAGGGCGTCGTCGGGGACGGTCAGCAGCACCAGTTCGGCGCGGCCGAGCACCTCGGCGGGCGGCACGATGGGCACGTCCGGGAGCAGCGTCGCGGCGCGGCGCACGGACGCGTCGGAGACGGCGGAGACCGCGACGGGGCGGTGCCCCGCGAGCTGGAGGGCGGCGGCGAGGGCGGGTCCCACCCGGCCGGCTCCGACGACTCCGACGGTGAGTCGCGCGGGACGGTCTTCCGCTCGGGGTTCTGCTGGTCGATTCACGCGGCAACGGCCTTCCGTTCCAGTCCGCGGGGGGTACCGGACGATTTCTGGTCATGCTACGCCAGCGTTTCGCGCTCCTCCGTGGCTGTCCACAGGGTGTGGGTGGTGGTGTGATGATCGGCCCATGGACGAAACGGAAGCGCGGCTGCATCGGGCGAAGGTGTGGGGCGGTGCGCGGCGCGCGCTGTGGCACTCCCCGGTCGAGGGCACGGTCGGGGAGCGCCTGCGGGAGCTGGCCGACTGGGCGGGGGCGGCGGAGGACGACGGCGGCCCCGTCGACATCTACGGGGACGGGCCGGTCGAGCGGCTCGAACAGCGGGTGGCCGACGCACTCGGCTTCCCGGCCGCGGTGTTCTTCCCGACCGGGACGATGGCGCAGCAGGTGGCGCTGCGCTGCTGGGCGGGGCGGACCGGCAACCCCGTGGTCGCCCTGCACCCGCTCGCCCACCCCGAGGTCCACGAGGGCGGGGCGCTCACGGCGGTGAGCGGGCTGCGGACGGTCCACCCGGCGGACGGCCCGAGGCTTCCGACGGCCGAGGAGGTACGGGAGCACCCGGAGCCCTTCGGAACGCTGATGCTGGAACTGCCGCTGCGGGACGCCGGGTTCGTGCTGCCGACCTGGGACGAACTGGTCGAGGTCGTGGAGGCGGCCCGGGAGCGGGACGCAGTGGTGCACGTCGACGGCGCGCGGCTGTGGGAGTGCGCCCCGCACTTCGGGCGCGGGCTGCGGGAGATCGCGGGGCTCGCGGACAGCGTGTACGTGTCGTTCTACAAGTCCCTGGGCGGCCTTTCGGGAGCGGCGCTGGCCGGCCCCGAGGACGTCATGGAGGAGGCCCGGGTGTGGCGGCACCGGTACGGGGGCCAGGTCTTCCAGCAGTACCCGGCGGCGGTGTCGGCGCTGCGGGGCCTGGAACGGGAGCTGCCGAGGCTGCCGTCGTACGTGGCCCACGCGCGCGTGGTGGCGGCCGGACTGCGGGCGGGCTTCGAGGAGGCGGGCGTGCCGTGGTTCCGGGTGCACCCGGAGGAGCCCCACACCCACCAGTTCCAGGTCTGGCTGCCGTACGACCCCGACGTCCTCACGGCCGCTGCCCTGGCGCTCACCGAGGCGACAGGCACGGTCCTCTTCCGCCGCTGGGGCGGCCCCGGCGCGGGCGGCCCCCCGGGCGTGGCCGTGACCGAGGTGACGGTGGGCGAACCGGGGCTCGCGTGGACGGAGAGCGATGTCCGCGAGGCGGTGGGGGAGTTCCTGTCGCACCTCGCACGGCCCGCCGGCCGACGGACGCCGTCAAACGGCTCGACCGCCCCGGACCGCCCCGCACCATAGGGGGGTGAGCCTGACCATCGACATCACCGGACTGCCGCACGAACGCATCTCCTTCGGCCCCTCGCCGCTGGGCGAGCTCGGCGCCGCACTGCACGCGCTGTCCGAGCCCGGCCACCACCCGGGGCTGCACGGCTGGGCCACGACCACCGGCGCCGCGCTCAGGCCCGAGCTCGCCGACCGGCTGCACGAGGCCGATTTCATGTGGCGGTCCACCCGCTCCGACTTCCTGCTGCCCGCCCGGCCGCGCGAGACGCTCGCCGAGGAGCTCGACGACCTCGACCGGATGGACGACGAGACCTACGTCGGGGCCGCGCTGGAGATCTCCTGCAGCACCCAGTACGCGGACGGGCTGCCCTCCCCGCTCGTCGACCCGCACTCCCGCTGCCGGGCCCTCGACCTGGCCGCCGCGCGCGGCCCTCGGCAGTACGCGTTCGTGGAGCGCACGCTCGCCGATCCCACCGGCACGCGCGCGTGGATCCGCAGACTCCTGGAGGACTGCGACGAGGCGTTCTTCGCCGACACCTGGCGCCGGGTGCGGGTCCAGCTCGCCTCCGACGCCCGGCACAAGACCGAACTCCTGCGCCGCAAGGGCCTCGCCGCCGCCGTGGCCGCCGTCTCCGGCGCGATGACCCTGGAGGAGGACGCCGACGGCTCCCGGATCGTCATCGACAAGCTGGTCCACGGCCGTACGCACACCGAGGGCTCGGCGCTCACCTTCCTCCCGACCGCCTTCGGCCGGCCGCACCTGATCGCCCTGCACGCCCGCGGCTGGCAACCGGTGATCCAGTACCCCGTCTCCACCGGCGAACTCGCCGGCTCCGCCCCCGTGGAGACGGTCAAGCTCCGCCTGGAGGCCGTCGCGCACCCCATGCGGATGCGCATGTGCCGCAACCTCGCCCGCGCCCCGTACACCACGAGCGAGCTGGCCGACGCGTACGGCATCAGCGCCCCGGAGGTCTCACGCCACCTCGCCGTCCTGAAGAGGGCCGGGCTGCTCACCACCCAGCGCCGCGGCCGCTATGTGCTGCACCAGCTCGACGTCACCGTCGTCGCCCGCCTGGGCAGCGACTTCCTCGAAGCCGTCCTGCGCTGACGCGCGGCGGCTCAGACCGCGCCGCCGCCCGCCCGCACCAGGCCCGTCTCGTACGCCAGGACCACGACCTGCACCCGGTCCCGCAGGTCCAGCTTGGTCAGGATCCGGCCGACGTGTGTCTTCACCGTCGCCTCCGACAGCACCAGCCGGGCGGCGATCTCACCGTTCGACAGGCCCTGGGCGACCAGGAGCATCACCTCGCGCTCGCGGTCGGTGAGCCGGTCCAGCTCCTTGTGCTGCGGCTCGCTCCCCGAGGACGGCAGCATCGGCGAGAAGCGGTCGAGGAGGCGGCGGGTCGTGGACGGGGCCACGACGGCGTCACCGCTGTGCACGGAGCGGATCGCGCCGAGCAGCTCGGCCGGCGGCACGTCCTTCAGCATGAAGCCGCTCGCGCCCGCCTTGAGGCCCGAGAAGGCGTACTCGTCGAGATCGAACGTGGTCAGGATCAGCACCTTGGGGGCATCCGGCTCCACACAGATCCGCCGGGTCGTCTCGACCCCGTCGAGCTTGGGCATCCGGACGTCCATCAGCACCACGTCCACGGCCGTGGAGCGCAGCACCTCCAGCGCCTCCACACCGTCCCCCGCCTCGGCCACGACCTCCATGTCCGGCTGGGCGGCGAGCACCATGCGGAAGCCGGTGCGCAGCAGCACCTGGTCGTCGACGAGCATCACGCGAATGGACATGTGGTTCCTTCGGATCGTCAGTGGGCGGGCTTCAGGGGGAGCAGGGCGCTGATGCGGAAGCCGCCCCCGGGGCGCGGTCCCGCGTCCAGGGTGCCGCCGACCATGCCGACCCGCTCGCGCATGCCGATCAGGCCGTGGCCGCGGCCGTCGGCGCCCCCGTCCTCGTACATCTCGTGGGTCGCTCCGCGCCCGTCGTCCTCGACGAGCAGCCCGAGACCGTCGTCGAAGTAGACCAGGCGGACGCTGGCCCCGGCGTCCGGGCCGCCGTGCTTGCGCGTGTTGGTGAGGGCCTCCTGCACGATCCGGTACGCCGTCAGCTCGACGCCGCTGGGCAGCGGACGCGGCGTGCCCTCGATCCGGAAGTCCACGGTCAGCCCGGCCCCGCGCACCTGCTCGACCAGGTCCTCGATCTGCTCGACGTCAGGCTGCGGCACGTACTCCCCCGCCTCCTGGTGTTCGCCGGTGCGCAGGATGCCGAGCAGCCGGCGCATCTCGGCCAGCGCCTGCCGGCCGGTCGAGGAGATCGTCTCCAGGGCCTGCTTGGCCGTCTCCGGGGAGGAGTCCAGGACGTAGGCGGCTCCGTCGGCCTGGACGACCATCACGGAGACGTTGTGGGCGACGACGTCGTGCAGCTCGCGGGCGATCCGGGCGCGCTCGGCGGCGACGGCGACCTTGGCCTGCGCCTCGCGCTCCTTCTCCAGGCGGGAGGCGCGCTCCTCCAGCTGCGCGAAGTAGGCGCGGCGGGTGCGCAGCGAGTCGCCGAGGACCCAGGCGAGGGCGAACGGCACGGTCATGATCACCGTGAAGAAGACATGCGCGAGGGCCGAGCCCGGGCTGGTCTCGGACGGCCATCTCAGCATGGAGAGCGTGGCGGCGCTGAGACCGCCGGCGAGCGCGAGACGAGACGCCCAGCGCGGTCCGTCGTGCGCGGCGACGGTGTAGATGATCACCAGCATGGCGAAGTCCGCGAAGAACGGCTGCAGCCCGAGGCCGAGCTGGGCGAGACCCAGCACGACGGTGAGGACGAGCATCTTCTCGGGCGCGCGGCGGCGCAGCGCGACGACGAGGCCGAACAGCGCGGCGACCACTCCGTACGCGGCGGGGTGGCCGCCCGCGGGGGACGCCGACACCAGCCACAACAGGGAGAACCCGAAGAGGACGACGGCCCAGAAGGTGTCGACGCCCGTCGGGTGTCTGCGGAGGAAGTCGTAGAGGCGCTGCACGTGACCCAGCGTAGGGAAGGCGGATAGGTGCAGGGGTCAACCGTGGGGTCGATCCTTGGCGTGAGGACCGTACTCCGCAAGGTGGAGACTGGCCCGTGTGACGGATGAGACGTGTCAGTGGCAGGGGTGGCGTGAGGCCACGGAGCGGGCGCTGTACGGCCCGGGCGGCTTCTTTCTGCGCCCCGAGGGCCCGGCCGGGCACTTCCGCACCTCGGTGCACGCCTCGCCGCTCTTCGCGGGGGCCGTCGCGCGGCTGCTGGCCGAGGTGGCGCGGGAGCTGGGGACGCACGAGGTCGACTTCGTCGACATGGGCGCGGGCCGCGGCGAGCTGGTGACGGGCGTCCTGGCCGCCGTACCGGCGGGGCTGTCGGTACGGGCCTACGGCGTCGAGCGGGCGGACCGGCCGTCGGGCCTCGACCCGCGGGTGGAGTGGACGGACCGGGTGCCGGACGGGGTACGGGGGCTGCTGTTCGCGAACGAGTGGCTCGACAACGTGCCGGTGGACGTCGCGAGCGTCGACGAGGCGGGGGTCGTGCGGTACGTCGAGGTGCGGGCGGCGGACGGGGCGGAGCGGCTGGGGCGGGTCGTCGAGGGCCCGGACGCGGAGTGGCTGGAGCGGTGGTGGCCGCTCACGGAGCCCGGCGAGCGCGCGGAGATCGGGCGGCCGCGGGACGAGGCGTGGGCGGCGGCGGCCGGCTCGCTCGCGGCGGGGACGGCGGTGGCGGTGGACTACGGGCACCTACGGGAGTCCAGGCCGCCGTTCGGGACGCTGACCGGGTTCCGGGCGGGGCGGGAGGTGGCGGTGGTCCCGGACGGCTCGTGCGACGTCACGGCGCATGTGGCGATGGACGCGTGCGCCGGGGGTGGCGGGGAGGTGGTCACGCAGCGGGAGGCGCTGCGGCGGCTGGGCGTGAGCGGGGAGCGGCCACCGCTGGCGCTGGCGTCGAGCGACCCGCGTGCGTACGTGCGGGCGCTCGGGGCGGCGGGCGAGGCGGCCGAGCTGACCGCGCGCGGGGGGCTGGGGGACTTCCTGTGGCTGACGCGGAGGGTGCCGGGGGCCCGCGGGCCGGACCCCCGGGGTGGCCGGTCCTGACGGGGCACCGCCCTCCGTGGGGCGTGCCCACCCGTCCCGCCCTGCGGGACGATCGTCCACAACGGTTCAGGAGCCCGGACCGCCGCAGGGATACTGTCCCCATGACGGAGACGACGGTCGGAATCGGCGGGGCGGCGGAGAGCACCGACATGGTGCTGAACATCGGGCCGCAGCATCCCTCGACCCATGGCGTGCTCCGGCTCCGGCTGGTCCTGGACGGTGAGGTCATCCAGCGGGCCGAGCCGGTCATCGGGTACATGCACCGCGGTGCCGAGAAGCTCTTCGAGGCGCGCGACTACCGCCAGATCGTGATGCTCGCCAACCGGCACGACTGGCTCTCCGCCTTCTCCAACGAGCTCGGTGTCGTCATGGCCGTCGAGCGCATGCTCGGCATGGAGGTTCCCGAGCGGGCCGTCTGGACCCGGACGCTGCTCGCCGAACTGAACCGGGTGCTCAACCACCTGATGTTCCTCGGGTCGTACCCCCTCGAACTGGGCGGTATCACCCCGGTCTTCTACGCGTTCCGGGAGCGCGAGGAGCTCCAGGCCGTGATGGAGGAGGTCTCCGGCGGCCGGATGCACTACATGTTCAACCGGGTCGGCGGGCTCAAGGAGGACCTTCCCGCGGGGTGGCTCGACCGGGCGCGGGCGGCCGTCGCCGACGTGCGGTCGCGGATGGACGTGTACGACAAGCTGGTCGTCGGCAACGAGATCTTCCGGGGCCGTACGCGGAACGTCGGCGTCCTGACCGCGGAGACGGCGCACGCGTACGGCGTCTCCGGGCCCATCGCCCGCGCCTCCGGCGTCGACTTCGACCTACGTCGCGACGAGCCGTACCTGGCCTACGGTGAGCTCCAGGACACGCTCAAGGTCGTCACGCGCCAGGAGGGCGACTGCCTCGCCCGCTTCGAGTGCCTCCTCGACCAGACCCACAACTCCCTGGATCTCGCCGACGCCTGTCTCGACCGGCTCGGCGAGCTGCCGCCGGGGCCGATCAACCAGCGGCTGCCGAAGGTACTCAAGGCTCCGGAGGGTCACACGTACGCCTGGACCGAGAACCCGCTCGGCATCAACGGGTACTACCTGGTCTCCAAGGGCGAGAAGACGCCGTACCGGCTCAAGCTGCGCTCGGCGTCGTTCAACAACATCCAGGCGCTGACGGAGCTGCTGCCGAGCACCCTGGTCGCCGACATGGTGGCGATCCTGGGCTCGCTCTTCTTCGTCGTCGGCGACATCGACAAGTAACCCGACCGGCACGTCGGCGACCGGCCCGTCGGGCGACCGGCCCACGGTCGACCGGCACGTCGGCGACCGGCCCGTCGGGCGACCGGCCCACGGTCGACCGGCACGTCGGCGACCGGCCCGTCGGGCGACCGGCCCGTCGGGCGACCGGCCCACGGTCGACCGGCACGTCGGCGACCGGCCCGTCGGGCGACCGGCCCACGGTCGACCGGCACGTCGGTGTCAGTTCCGGCGCATGACCACGAGGTCCCTGGGGTCCTTCTCCGGGCGCCGGCGTTCCACCACCCGCCAGTCCCGAACCGCAGTGACCTCCCCGGCGGCGAGTGCCCTGATCGTCACGAGCCGACGGCGCCGCGCAGCTCCGCCACGTCGATCTGCTCGGTCTCGTCGTGCGCGGTCAGGTCGATGACCTTGCCGATCGCCCGCTGCTCGGGGGTGCGGCGGGCCACGGTCGCGAGGACCTCCTCACCCACCACGTCCGCGAGGTCGGCGTCCTGGACGGCCTCGATGGCGGCCGCCTCCTTCTGCGTACCGAAGAAGTCGAAACCTCCCTCGGGGCGCGCGGCGCGTCGGGTCGCGTAGGGGACGACGGCGCTCGCGACCGGGACGGCGCGGACCGCGGGTACGGCGGAGGGTACGGGAACGACGGCGGTCGACGGTCGAGCGTGCGGCTCGCTCCCGGCGGCCGCCGCGTGCTTCCCCTGCGGCTCCTCCGTCTCCCGGGCGCGCTCGGCGAGATCGCGGCTGCGGGCGGCCTCCGCCGTCCGGCGGGCCTCCTGCGCGGCGGCGTTGCGGGCCAGGTCGCGCAGGGCGTCCGCGGCCTGGCGGTACAGGGCCGGCGTCGGCGTGGATCCGGCGGCCGGCAGCTCCTTGGCCTGAGGGGTCGCCTCCAGGGCGAGCTGCCTGCGGCCTTCGAGGGCGCTGGCCCGCTCGGTCTCGGCGTTGGCGTACCGGCGCAGCAGGGCCGCGTGCTCGCCGCGCAGTCCGGCGAGTTCGACCCGCTTGGCGCGCAGCTTGGCATCGAGCTTGGCCCGCAGCTCACGGGACTCGTCGAGGTCGGCCTCGAGCTCGGCTATGCGCTCCTCGGTCTTCCACAGGTCCGCGGTGCGGGCCCGGGTCAGCTCGGCGACCTGGCGCCCGGCACTCCGGTCCCAGCTGCGCATGATGACGCCACCGGTGACGGCGGCCGCCGCCGCGGCGGCCACGAGCAGCCGCAGGGCCACGGGATCGGCGAGCAGCCAGGCGCCCGCGGCACAGACGGCCGACGCTCCGGCCACCGCGGAGGGCGGCAGAAGCTTGTGCAGAGGAGGTGAATGGCGGTGGCGTCCACGTGGCATGGCCTGAAATTTACCGTGCGTAGGCGTCGTATGGGGTGTCGGCCCGGCAATCTCTTGGCCACTTCTCGCCGCCGTGGCCGAGCCCCCGTATCGACCGGGCCGACTCCCCTTACCGGACCCTTACTTGCTGACCAGGCCCTTCGACTCCAGATAGGCCTTCGCCACGTCCTCGGGCTTCGCCCGCTCGGCGTCCACCTTGCGGTTCAGTTCGGCGAGATCGGCCGTGGTGAGGACCTTTGTGATCTTGTCGAGAGCGGCCGCGATCTCGGGCGATCCGGCGTCCCTGGCATTGACCACCGGCAGCACATTGTCGGCGTTCTGCAGCTTCTTGTCGTCGTCGAGGAAGACCAGTCCGAAGCTCTCGATCGTGGCGTCCGTCGTGGTGGTCAGCACCAGCTGGTCCACGCCGTCCTTGACCGCCTGCTTGGACTGCGGGGTGCCGACGCCCTTGGGGTCGATCCCCGTCACGTCGATCCCGTAGGTCTTCTTCAGACCCGGAGCGCAGAACGGCCGTATCTCGCATTCGTCTCCGGCCGCGATCCTCACCTTCAGCTTGGCGGCGCCGAGATCCGAAAGCGTCTTCAGCTTGTTCTTCTCGGCGAATTCCTTCGACACCGCGAACGCGTTCTGGTCGACGGCCTCGCCGAACGCGAGGACCTTCAGCCCACGGGGCTCCGCGAGCTTCTTCAACGCCTCCACCGTCGCGGCCGCGTCACCGGAGGCGATCGGCTTCTCCTCGGGCGCCTTCGGGCCGTTCACCTTCGCGTTGAGGAATTCCGCGATCGTCGCCGCGTATTCCGGTACGACGTCGATCTCGCCCTTCTCCAGGGACGGTTCGTACAGCTCGCGGTTCTTCACCGTGGTGACGGTCGCGGAGTACCCGGCGTCGTTCAGCACCTGCGCGTAGAGCTCCGCGAGCACCTTGGACTCGGTGAACGCCGCCGCGCCCACGACGAGCGAGCCCTTCTTCGCACCGGACGCTCCGCCGCCCGCCTTGCCCTCCTCCAGGCTGTCGCCGCCGCACGCGACGAGCGAGACGGTCAGCGCCGCCGTACCCAGTACCGCACCCGCGATACGCGAGGTCCTGCTCACGAGATCACTCCCAGTAGGTCTAGTCGTCGTTCCGTCGTCACAACCGGTTCCGTCGGTTCTCAGGCGCGCCGTCCGAGGAGCCGGTCCGCCCCCACGAGCAGCACCTCCACGACGAGGGCGAGCAGGGCCACGAGCAGGGCGCCCGCGACGACCTGCGGGGTGTCGTACGTGTTGAACCCGGCAGTGATGATCCGGCCCAGGCCCCCCTGGCCGACCATCGCCGCGATGGTCGCCGTGGCGACCACCTGCACGGCGGCCGAGCGCAACCCTGTCATGACCAGCGGCCGGGCGAGCGGGAGTTCGACCTTCCGGAAGACCTGTCCGCCCGACATCCCCATCCCCCGCGCGGCCTCGACCACCGCCCGGTCGACCTCGCGCATGCCCACGTACGCGTTGGTGAGCAGCGGCGGCACGGCGAAGAGCACCAGCGCGATCACCGTGGGGACGTAGCCGGCGTTGCGCAGCGGCGACACCATGAAGAGGGCCAGGACCGCGAAGACCGGTATCGCCCGGCCCACGTTGGAGACGTTGACGGCGAGCGCGCCGCCCCGTCCGACGTGACCGAGGCCGAGCCCCAGCGGCAGCGCGACGGCACAGGCCAGCAGCAGCGCCAGGCCGCTGACGTACGCGTGCTCACCGAGGCGGTGCCACACCCCGCCGTCACCGGCCCAGTTGGCGCCGGTGCTCAGCCAGCTCCAGGCGTCCGCCATGATCCCCATGCCTCTACTCGCCCCCCGGCACCGTGCGTATGCGGGTCCACGGCGTGAGCAGCCGCTGCACCCCGAGGAGCAGCAGATCCGCGGCCACCGCGAGCAGGACGCACAGCACCGAGGCGGCGAGCACCTGCGCCTTGAAGAACGTCGGCAGCGCGTCCTCGATGAGGTTGCCCAGACCGCCCCGCCCGACGATCGAACCGACCGTCGTGAGCGCGATCGTGGAGACCGTCGCCATCCGTATTCCGGCCATCAACGCGGGCAGGGCGAGCGGCAGCTCGACCTCCCACAGCATCCGCGCCGAGCCGTACCCCATACCGCGCGCGGCCTCCCGCGCCTCGGCGGGGACCGCGTCCAGGCCTGCCACCGTGTTCCGTACGAGAATCGTCAGCGAATACAGCACGAGACCCGTCACGACCAGCGCCGCGGAGAGCCCGAAGAGCGGCAGGAGCAGCGAGAACATCGCCAGCGACGGGATCGTGTAGAGGAGCGTCGTCAGTCCGAGCACCGGTCCGGCGAACCGGGGCCGCGCCCGCACGAGCAGCGCCAGCGGGAAGGCGACCGCGATGCCGATGAGCACCGACACGAGCGTGATCCCCACGTGCTGGAGCAGCGCGTCGGTCAACTCCTGGCTGCGGGTGCGCAGATACTCGCCGCAGATCCAGTCGTTCGTCACCAGACAGTTCGCCGCGCTCATGTACCCTCCCCCGGTCACCAGTCGTGCCGAACACGTGTCTGGTCGACCCTAACCCCCGGCACCGACAATCGCCGAGGACCGCCACGTCGCGGCAACACGCCCTCCACACGCACCCGTCGATCAGGCGTCAGAATGGGGAACATGATCCGGTTCGAGCATGTGACCAAACGGTACGCGGACGGCACCACCGCCGTCGACGACCTCTCCTTCGAGGTCGCCGAGGGTGAACTGGTCACGCTCGTCGGCCCGTCCGGCTGCGGCAAGACCACCACGATGAAGATGGTGAACCGGCTCATCGAGCCGACCGAGGGCCGGATCCTCCTCGACGACCAGGACATATCCGCGATCGACCCGGTCCGGCTCCGCCGCCGGATCGGCTATGTCATCCAGCAGGTCGGCCTCTTCCCGCACCGCACGGTCCTCGACAACACCGCGACCGTCCCGCACCTCCTCGGCACCCCGCGCGCCCGGGCCCGCGCCCGCGCGGCCGAACTCCTCGACCTGGTCGGCCTGGACCCGAAGGTCTACGGCGGCCGCTACCCCGAGCAGCTCTCCGGCGGCCAGCGCCAACGCGTCGGCGTCGCCCGCGCGCTCGCCGCGGACCCGCCGGTGCTGCTGATGGACGAGCCGTTCGGCGCCGTGGACCCGGTGGTGCGCGAGCACCTCCAGAACGAGTTCCTCCGCCTCCAGTCCCAGGTCCGCAAGACCGTCCTGCTCGTCACCCACGACCTGGAGGAGGCCGTCCGCCTCGGCGACCGTATCGCCGTCTACGGACAGGGCACGATCGAGCAGTTCGACACCCCGGCGACCGTCCTCGGCGCCCCCGCGACCCCCTACGTGGCCGACTTCGTCGGCTCGGACCGCGGCCTGAAGCGGCTCTCGGTCACCGCGGTGGACGCCGCCGCCCTGGAGGAGGTCCCGGTCCTGCGCGCGGACGAGCCGCCGTCCCCCGGCGCCCCCTTGTCCGTCGTCCTCGATGCGGACGGCCGCGTCACGGGCTGGAGGTCCGCGGACGAGCCCGGCCGCACCCGCCCCGCCCCGGAGCCGGTCCCGCTCGGCGCCACCCTCCGGGAGGCGCTCGCCGCGCTCCTGCAGAACGACACAGGCTGGCTCCCCGTCACCGACCCCGCCGAAGGCGACCGGTACGCGGGAGTGCTCACCCCGTCCGCCGTCCACCGCGCCCTGCGCGCGGCCTCCCCGGAAGCAGCGTCGGCGAACGATGCGGGCTCCATGCCCTCCCAGACGCTCAGTTCGCGCTGAGCCGGCCGCTCATCCACACCAGGCCCGGCGGGATCTCCCGGTTCCAGGTGTTGAAGTTGTGCCCGCCGCTCTCCAGCGTGATCGAGGAGACCCGCGCCGGGGCCTTCACCTTCTTGATGAAGTCGAGCGTCCCGCGCAGGTTCCCCTCACCCTGCTTCGACGTCGTCACCAGGAACGACGACGACGCGCCCCGCGGCAGGCGGTCCAGGCTCCACAGCAGGTCCGCCCGCTTGCGCGCCCCGTCGTCACCGTGGAAGAGATCGCCCGTCGTCACGTCCTCGGCCGCCTTGTAGTACGCCGAGAAACCCGCGCCCGCCGCGAACCGGTCCGGATGGTGCAACGCGATCTTCAACGCGCAGTAACCGCCCGTCGAGTTCCCCATGAACCCCCAGTTCCGCGCCTTCGTCCCCACCCGGTACGTCTCCGAGACCGCCTTCGGCAGGTCCTCGGCGAAGAAGGTCTCGGTCTGCGGCCCGCCCGGCACGTTCACGCACTCCGTGTCCCGCGGCGGTGCCACGGTGGGCCGCAGCATCACCAGGATCATCGGCCGCATCTTCTTCTCCTTGGCCTGCGTGAAGGCCGTCTTCGGGTACTTCAGCCCCTTGATCAGGTTCTCGGCGGTGCCCGGGTAACCGGTCAGCACCACCGCGGCCGGGAACGTGCTCGACGCGTACGCCTTCTGGAAGTACTCCGGCGGCAGATACACGTACGCCGGCGAGTCGATGCCGGACTTCCGGCCGGTGACGACGACCTTCTGGATCTGCCCCCCGACCGAGGGCCGGGACGCGCCGGGCACGTCCAGCGCCTGCTTCCCGACGACCCTGATGTCCTTCGAGCCGGCCGAGTGGTCCACGACCACCCCCATGTCCTGCTCCTGCCCCAGGAGGTCCGCCCACGACCCGTAGAAGAGGAAGGAGTTGTTCGCGGCAAGCCCCACCGAGGCGAACAGCGCCAGCTGGGTGGCGAGCAGCAACCCGATCCTGCCGAGCACGGCCCGCACCCCGCCACGGGCGAGGCGCGGCCACAGCCAGACCGTGGCCGCGAACAGCACCACCGCGAGCACGACGGCCAGCGCCAGAACCTTGTTGCTGGTGAGACCCATGAGACGCCGAGCCCTCTTCCTGAGAATTCCCTGTGGCTGAATGAACCCGCTCCCCCGCCCGGCCGTCCTAGAAAGCGCAAAACCTCCGGAACGGCCAGCCCCTGACCACCGCGCGGCCGACGGAGAACGAATCTTTCGCGGAGCCACGGGAAGCACGGGAAGCAATGTCTGTCACGGTAGATGGGGACAAATCAGGATTGGTTCCGGTTCGGATACGCCGGATTCTGCGCGGACCACGCCCCGAGAAGGTCCCCTCACTCGTCGGAACGGCCTGCACCCTCATCGGCCTGATCGACATCGCCGCGGGCGTCTTCCCGCGCTTCCGGGCCAGCAGGATGCACGCCCTCGCCGAAGTCCTGCCCGGCACCCTCGGACCGCTCTCCGCGGCCCTCTCCCTCAGCGCCGGCGTCCTGCTCCTGCTCCTCGCCCACGGCCTCAAGCGCCACAAGCGCCGCGCCTGGCGCGCCGCCGTCGTCCTCCTGCCGCTCGGCGCCGTCGCCCAGTTCGTCTGGCGCCACTCCGTCGTCGGCGTCCTGCTCTCCCTCGCGCTGCTCGCCCTGCTGCTGCGCCACCGCAGCCAGTTCGCCGCCCTCCCCGACCCCCGCAGCCGCTGGAAGGCGCTCGCCAACCTCGTCCTCATGGGCGCCGGGTCGATCCTCCTCGGCCTCGTCATCGTCAGCGCCCACCCGCGCCGTGTCATCGGCAGCCCCAGCATCACCGACCGCCTCGAACACGTCCTGTACGGACTCTTCGGCTTCGAAGGCCCCGTCGACTACACCGGCGGCGCCGACTGGACCGTCGGCTACTCCCTCGGCGCCCTCGGCATGCTCACCGCCCTCACCACCATCTACTTCGCCTTCCGCCCCGAGCACCCCGCCGCCCGGCTCACCGAGGACGACGAGACCCGGCTCCGCGCCCTCCTCGACAGGCACGGCGCCCGCGACTCCCTCGGCCACTTCGCCCTCCGCCGCGACAAAGGCGTCGTCTTCTCCCCCAGCGGCAAGGCAGCCGTCTGCTACCGCGTCGTCTCCGGCGTCATGCTCGCCAGCGGCGACCCCATCGGCGACGTCGAAGCCTGGCCCGGCGCCATCGACCGCTTCATGGACGAGGCCCAGGCCCACTCCTGGACCCCCGCCGTCATGGGCTGCTCCGAGACCGGCGGCGAGGTCTGGACCCGCGAGACCGGCCTCGACGCCCTCGAACTCGGCGACGAGGCTGTGGTGGACGTCGCGGATTTCTCCCTCTCCGGGCGCGCCATGCGCAACGTGCGCCAGATGGTGAAGCGGATCGAACGCAACGGCTACACCACCAAGGTCCGCCGCGTCCGTGACCTCAGCGACGGCGAACTCGCCCGCGTCCGCCGCGCCGCCGCCGACTGGCGCGGCACCGACACCGAGCGCGGCTTCTCCATGGCACTGGGCCGCATCGGCGACCCCGGCGACGGAGACGCCGTCATAGCCACCGCCCACAAGCACGAAGAGGCGCCGCGGAGCGCCTCCGGCAAGGCGGCGAGGGGAGACCGGTGGGCCGGCGAGGACGACACGACCTCCCCCTACGGCGACCTCAAGGCGATCATCCACTTCGTGCCCTGGGGCCCCGACGGAATGTCCCTCGAACTCATGCGCCGCGACCGCTCCGCCGACCCCGGCATGAACGAGCTGCTCATCGTCGCGGCCCTCCAGGAGTCCCCCCGCCTCGGCATCGCACGCGTCTCCCTCAACTTCGCCATGTTCCGCTCCGCCCTCGCCCGCGGCGAGAAGATCGGCGCCGGCCCCGTCCTCCGGCTCTGGCGCGGACTGCTCGTCTTCCTCTCCCGCTGGTTCCAGATCGAGTCGCTGTACAAGTTCAACGCCAAGTTCCGGCCCCGCTGGGAACCCCGCTTCGTCGTCTACCGCAAGAGCCGTGACCTGCCCCGCATCGGCTTCGCCGCCATGCAGGCCGAAGGCTTCGTCGACCTGCGGCTGCCCCGCCCCTTCGCCCGCCGCAGGGCCGTCGCGGAGCCCCGCCCCTGCGCCCACATCGTCGCCCCCCAGGCCGACCGGGAGGCCCGCGCCGCGTGACCCGGCGCGACCCCTCCCCGGGGTCCCCGCCCGGCCATCCCGAGAGGTCCGCGGGGCCCGACCCGCCCCCCGGGCCCTACGCTGGGCATATGAGTACGTCGATCGGTCGGGGCACGGCCTTGGGCCTGCCGGAGTGGGACCGCTGCGCGGTCATGGGCGTCGTCAATGTGACACCTGACTCCTTCTCCGACGGCGGCCGCTGGTTCGACACCACGGCCGCCGTCAAGCACGGGCTCCACCTCGTCGCCGAAGGCGCCGACCTCGTCGACGTCGGCGGCGAATCCACCCGCCCCGGCGCCAGCCGCGTCGACGAGGAGGAAGAGCTCCGCCGAGTCGTCCCCGTCGTCCGCGGCCTCGCCTCCGAAGGCGTCACCGTCTCCGTCGACACCATGCGCGCCTCCGTCGCCCGAGCCGCCGTCGAAGCGGGCGCCGCACTCGTCAACGACGTCAGCGGCGGCCTCGCCGACCCCGACATGGTCCCCGCCGTCGCCGCCGCCGAGGTCCCCTTCGTCGTCATGCACTGGCGCGGCTTCAGCCAGGACATGAACAGCCTCGCCGTCTACGACGACGTCGTCGGCGAAGTCCTCACCGAACTCCGCCGGCGCATGGAGGCCGTCGTCGAAGGCGGCATCCCGCCCGAGCGCATCGTCATCGACCCCGGCCTCGGCTTCGCCAAGCTCGCCCCCCACGACCTCGCCCTCGTCGCCCACCTCCCCGAACTGCGCGCACTCGGCCGCCCCCTGCTCGTCGCAGCCTCGCGCAAGCGATTCCTCGGCCACGTCCTCACCCGCGAGGGCGCAGGCCCGCCGCCCGCCCGCGAACGCGACGCCGCCACCGCCGCAGTCTCCGCCATCGCCGCCCACGAAGGCGCCTGGGCCGTCCGCGTCCACGAGGTCAGAGCCACCGCCGACGCCGTCCGAGTAGCCAGAGCCGTCGAAGGAGCCCGGTGACCCACCAGACCGACACCGCAGCGGTCGAGGCCGCCAACACCGCCTTCTACGAGGCCATGGAGCGCGGCGACTTCGAGGAGATCTCCACCCTCTGGCTCGACGACGGCGCCACCCCCATCAGCTGCGTCCACCCCGGCTGGCCCGTCCTCTCCGGACGCGGCGAGGTCCTCCGCTCGTACGCGCTGATCATGGCGAACACCGAGTACATCCAGTTCTTCCTCACCGACGTCAAGGTCTCCCTCGGCGGCGACGTGGCCGTCGTCACCTGCACCGAGAACATCCTCAGCGGCGGACCCGCCGAGGACGGCGCCGAACTCGGCCCCCTCGTCGGCCAGCTCGTCGTCGCCACCAATGTGTTCCGCCGCACATTCGAGGGATGGAGGATCTGGTCCCACCACGGCTCCCCCGTCCTCACCGAAACCGACGACGAAGAGGACGAGGAACCCGGCACCTGACGGGATCCGGGACCGATCGGGTGACGCCGGGGATTGGAATCCGGCCCTCTGGGTAGGGGCCGCACCCAGCCCCTGCGGCCGCCGCCCCGAACCCCCATGGGCAAGCGCTGTCGGTGCTCGCAGGTAGATTCGATTCCGGACACCCGGCCGTCCGCACCCGGCTGCGTGGCCACAAGAACTACGACAGCAGGAGTGATTCGCGTGGATCGTGTCGCGCTGCGCGGCCTCAAGGCCCGAGGACACCACGGCGTCTTCCCCAAGGAACGCGAGGAAGGCCAGACCTTCATCGTCGACCTCGTCCTCGGCCTGGACACCCGCCCCGCGGCCGCCGACGACGACCTGACGAAGACCGTCCACTACGGCGTCGTCGCGGAAGAGGTCGTCGACGTCGTCCAGGGCGAGCCCGTGGACCTGATCGAGACCCTCGCCGAGCGGATCGCCGAGCAGTGCCTCAAGCACGCGGGCGTACAGGAGGTCGAGGTCGTCGTCCACAAGCCGGACGCGCCGATCACGGTCCCCTTCGACGACGTGACCATCACCATCACCCGGAGCCGAGTATGAAAGCCACGCACAGCGACCCCACCGTGCAGCCCGTACCGGCCTCCGTCGTCGAGACGGTCGACGCCGCCGACGTGACCCTCTCCAACCCCAAGTGGGCCGTCATCGCCCTCGGCGCCAACCTCGGCAACCGCCTGGAGACCCTCCAGGGCGCCGTCGACGCCCTCGAAGACACCCCCGGCCTCCGGGTCAAGGCCGTCTCCCCCGTCTACGAGACGGAGCCCTGGGGCGTCGACCCCGGCAGCCAGCCCTCGTACCTCAACGCGGTCGCCCTCGTGAAGACCACCCTGCCGCCCAGCTCCCTCCTGGAGCGGGCACACGCCGTCGAAGAGGCCTTCCACCGGGTCCGCGAGGAGCGCTGGGGCGCCCGCACCATCGACGTCGACATCGTCGCGTACGCCGACGTGGTCTCCGACGACCCCGTCCTCACCCTCCCCCACCCCCGCGCCCACCAGCGCGCCTTCGTCCTCGCCCCCTGGCACGACGTCGACCCCGACGCCCAGCTGCCCGGACACGGCACGGTCGCGGAGCTGCTCGGCATGGTCGGCCAGACCGGTGTCGTGCCGCGCGCCGACCTGGAACTCCGTCTGCCCGAGTAGTCGTTAGGCTCGTGGAAGACCGACCGCGAGACGACACGAAGGACACCCGGTGAAACAACTGCGGCTCAAGGTTCTCGCCGGACTGTTCGTCGTCGCCGGAATCCTGTCCTGGGGCGCCGCGCGCCTCTGGGACGCGGTCGGCACCCTGCCGAGCGTGCCGCTCGCGGCGCCCATCGTCCTCGCGTCGATCGCGGTCGTCCTCACCGCGACGGCCCTCTCGATCCGCTCCCGCCTCAAGGCCCAGCGCGAGCGCCGCCCCGGCGCGAAGGGCGTCGAACCGCTCATGGCCGCCCGCGCCGTGGTCTTCGGCCAGGCGAGCGCCCTGGTCGCCGCCCTGGTCGCCGGCATGTACGGCGGCACGGGCGTCTTCCTCCTCGGCTCCCTGGACATCCCGGCCCGCCGCGACCAGGCGATCTACGCCGGCTTCTCGGTCCTCGCCGGCCTCGGCGTGATCGCGGCGGCCCTCTTCCTGGAACGGGTCTGCAAACTCCCGGAGGACGACGACCACAACGGCAAGGGCACGGCCCCGGTGGCCTGAGGGGCCCGGCCCAACCCGTGCGGGCACCTCGCCCACCCCGCCTCCAAGGGCGGCGCGGGCGGTGGACGACACGCGCAGCCGGTAGGCGTACCGGGCGTGCCCAGCGCCCTCCCGCGTCCGCATACCGATCGTCCCCGGTCAGTGAGCGACTCCACTGATCGGGGACGGTACGGGGCCATCCCGGCAACCCGCTACTAACGGGCCAATATCAAGGCCATGGCCTCGGCGCGTGTAGTGGCGTCACGAAGTTGCCCACGAACCGCCGAGGTCGTCGTCTTCGCGCCCGGCTTGCGGATACCGCGGAGCGACATACACATGTGCTCGGCCTCGATGACGACGATGGCGCCACGCGCCTCCAGGATCTCCATGAGCGAATCGGCAATCTGCGTCGTGAGCCGCTCCTGAACCTGCGGGCGGCGAGCGAATACGTCGACCAGACGCGCCAGCTTCGACAGGCCGGTAATCTTGCCCGATTCAGCAGGAATGTAACCAATGTGAGCCACGCCATGAAATGGGAGCAAATGATGCTCACAGGTCGCAGTCAACTCGATGTCCTTCACGAGCACCAGCTCGTCGTGCCCCAGGTCGAACGTGGTCGTCAACACATCCTCGGGCTTCTGCCAGAGCCCCGCGAAGAGCTCCCTGTACGCCCGCGCCACCCGCGCCGGCGTCTCGCGCAGTCCCTCGCGGTCCGGGTCCTCGCCGACCGCGATGAGGAGCTCTCGTACGGCGTTCTCGGCGCGCTTCTCGTCGAACTCGCCGATCGTGCCCTCGCCGTCCAGTGTCACCGGGTCGGTCATCTGTGCCTCGTTCCCTCTGACTGTCGTGCGCGGAAATGAGCCGCGCCCCCACAGGCTAAAACCTGTGGGGGCGCGGCTTCCATTCCGGGGCGCCGGGGTCAGGACTCCGGGGTCTCCTCCGGGGCGACCTCGATCGCCTTGGTGGTGTCCACCGTGGCCGTCGCCGCCGACGAGCCGTTCGCGCCGTTCGTCAGTGCCAGCTCCTTGGGGGAGAGCACCGGCGGGCGGGTCGAGGGCGTGCGGCGGGACGAGCCGGTCCAGGCCGGGCGGGCCGGGCGCTTGACGATCGGGGCGAAGATCTCGGCGATCTCCTCCTTGCCCAGCGTCTCCTTCTCCAGGAGCTGCAGGACCAGGTTGTCGAGGACGTCGCGGTTCTCGACGAGGATCTCCCACGCTTCGTTGTGCGCGGTCTCGATGAGCTTCTTGACCTCTTCGTCGACCAGCGCGGCGACCTCTTCCGAGTAGTCGCGCTGGTGCGCCATCTCACGGCCCAGGAACGGTTCGGTGTTGTCGCCGCCGAACTTGATCGCGCCGAGCCGCTCGGTCATGCCGTACTGCGTGACCATCGCGCGAGCGGTGGTCGTGGCCTTCTCGATGTCGTTCGCCGCGCCCGTGGTCGGGTCGTGGAAGACGAGCTCCTCGGCCGCCCGCCCGCCCAGCATGTAGGCGAGCTGGTCGAGCATCTCGTTGCGGGTGGTCGAGTACTTGTCCTCGTCCGGGAGCACCATCGTGTAGCCGAGGGCCCGGCCGCGGGACAGGATCGTGATCTTGTGGACCGGGTCGGAGTTCGGCGAGGCCGCCGCGACCAGGGCGTGGCCGCCCTCGTGGTACGCGGTGATCTTCTTCTCCTTGTCCGACATGATCCGGGTCCGCTTCTGCGGGCCCGCGACCACGCGGTCGATCGCCTCGTCCAGGGAGTGGTTGTCGATCAGCTTCTTGTCCGAGCGGGCGGTGAGGAGCGCCGCCTCGTTGAGGACGTTGGAGAGATCGGCACCCGTGAAACCCGGGGTGCGACGCGCGACCGCGCCCAGGTCGACGTCCGGGGCGACCGGCTTGCCCTTCTGGTGGACCTTGAGGATCTCCAGACGGCCCTGCATGTCCGGGCGGTCGACCGCGATCTGGCGGTCGAAGCGGCCGGGGCGGAGCAGGGCCGGGTCGAGGATGTCCGGGCGGTTCGTGGCGGCGATCAGGATGACGCCGCCCTTCACGTCGAAGCCGTCCATCTCGACGAGGAGCTGGTTGAGGGTCTGCTCGCGCTCGTCGTGGCCGCCGCCGAGGCCGGCACCGCGGTGACGGCCGACGGCGTCGATCTCGTCGACGAAGACGATCGCCGGGGCGTTCGCCTTGGCCTGCTCGAAGAGGTCGCGGACCCGGGAGGCACCGACTCCGACGAACATCTCGACGAAGTCGGAGCCGGAGATCGAGTAGAACGGCACGCCGGCCTCGCCCGCGACGGCGCGCGCGAGGAGGGTCTTGCCGGTTCCGGGCGGGCCGTAGAGCAGCACACCCTTGGGGATCTTGGCGCCGACGGCCTGGAACTTCGCCGGCTCCTGGAGGAACTCCTTGATCTCGTGGAGTTCCTCGACGGCCTCGTCGGAGCCCGCCACGTCGGCGAAGGTGGTCTTCGGGGTGTCCTTGGTGATCAGCTTGGCCTTGGACTTCCCGAAGTTCATGACTCGGGAGCCGCCGCCCTGCATCTGGTTCATCAGGAACAGGAAGACGACCACGATGAGGACGAAGGGGAGCAGCGAGAGCAGCACCGACAGGAACGGGCTCTGGCGCTCGGGAGAGACGGTGTAGCCCTTGTCGAGGTCGCCGGAGGCGGACTGCTCCTGGAGCGTGGTGGTCAGGTTGGCGCCCTGGTCACCGATGTAGCTGGCCTGGATCTTGGTGCTGCCGCCGTACTTGTCCTTGTCGGCGCCCTTCTTGAGCTCGACCTTGATGACCTGCTCGTCGCCGGTCGTCAGCTTGACCTGGTCGGCCTGCTTGTCATTGATCGCCTGGACGACCCTGCTGGTGTCCACCGTCTTGTAGCCCTCGGACGAGCCGACGACCTGCATCAGCACGACCACGGCGAGGACGGCCAGCACGATCCACATGACCGGCCCACGGAAGTATCGCTTCACGTCCATCCATACGGGGCGAGAACGCCCCGTCCCTCCTGCCCGTAGGTAAATGCTGCTGTGAGAGCTGCTATGAGAAAAAGCTGTTCTTCGGACGGTACCTCAGGCTGGTGACCCGTGGCCGCCTTCCCTTGCTCCAACGGCGGGAAGGCGGTACGGGTTCCCGTGCCTCAGCCGCCGTAGACGTGCGGTGCGAGAGTGCCGACGAACGGGAGGTTGCGGTACTTCTCGGCGTAGTCGAGGCCGTAGCCGACGACGAACTCGTTGGGGATGTCGAAGCCGATCCACTTCACGTCGATCGCGACCTTGGCGGCGTCCGGCTTGCGCAGCAGGGTGCAGACCTCCAGGGAGGCGGGCTCGCGCGAGCCGAGGTTGGACAGCAGCCAGGACAGCGTCAGGCCGGAGTCGATGATGTCCTCGACGATCAGGACGTGCTTGCCCTTGATGTCGGTGTCGAGGTCCTTGAGGATGCGGACGACGCCCGAGGACTGGGTGCCGGCGCCGTAGGAGGAGACGGCCATCCAGTCCATGGTGACGGGGGTGGACAGCGCGCGCGCCAGGTCCGCCATCACCATCACGGCGCCCTTGAGGACTCCGACGATGAGCAGGTCCTTGCCCGCGTACTCCGCGTCGATCTTCGCGGCCAGCTCGGCCAGCTTCGCGTCGATCTCTTCCTTGGTGATGAGCACCGACTTGAGGTCGGTGCCCATGTCCTTCTCGTTCACCCGGGTCACTTTCGTTGCAGCTTGCGTCAGCCTTGCCGAATGACCAGTCTGCCACCCTGCCGCCGCGCCTCGACGCGGCCGGGCAGATTGATGGCGCCCTGGCCGCGCCAGCCGGTGATCAGCCGGTCGACTTCTTCGATGTGGCGGGCGAAGAGGGAGCCGGCGGGCGCGCCTTCGGCGATCATGGCGCGGCGCAGGATGCGGCGGCGTACGGCGGGCGGGAGACCGAAGAGCTTGGCGCATTCGAGTCGGCCGGCTTCGTCGCGTACGGCGGATTCGGCGTCGGCGGCCCAGGAGTCGAGGGCGTCGGCGTCGTCGCGGGAGAGCTGGGCCGTTCGGGCGAGGGCTTCGACGACGCCCTTGCCGAGGGCCTTCTCGAGGGCGGGGAGGCCCTCGTGGCGGAGTCGTGAGCGGGTGTAGGCGGGGTCCGCGTTGTGGGGGTCGTCCCAGACGGCGAGCTCCTGGGCGACGCAGGCCTTGCGGACGGTCTGCCGGTCGAGCTCGAGGAAGGGGCGGCGGTAGCGGCCGGCGGCGCCGGAGACGGCGGCCATGCCGGACAGGGAGCGGATGCCGGAGCCGCGGGCGAGTCCGAGCAGGACGGTTTCGGCCTGGTCGTCCCGGGTGTGGCCGAGGAGGACGGCGGTGGCGCCGTGGCGTTCGGCGGCGGCGTCGAGTGCGGCGTAGCGGGCGTCGCGGGCGGCGGCTTCGGGTCCGCCCGCCCCTCGCCCGCCGACACCCCTGATCGAGGCGCTGTGCGCCACCCTTGTCTCCTGGCCGACGGTGACGGTGACGGCTTCGACCGGGTCGAGGCCGAGTGCGGACATGCGTCCGGCGACCTCGGCGGCTCGTTGGGTGGAGCCGTCCTGGAGGCCGTGGTCGACCGTGATGCCGCCGGCCCGGACGGCGAGCTTGCGGGCCTCGAAGGCGAGTGCGGAGGCGAGCGCCATGGAGTCGGCGCCGCCGGAGCAGGCCACGAGGACGAGGGGCTGCCGGTCGGGTGCGGTGTCGGTGCGGTGTTCGGTGCTGTGTTCGGTGATGACGTCGTGGAGTACGCGGCGGACCGCCAGGCGTATCGCCGCGACCGCAGGATGGGGACCCATGTCCGGTGCCCTTCGTGGAGGAGTGGGGTGCCTCGGTCGGAGTCTTAACGGTCGGAAGAGGGGGTTCGGTCACTCAGAGTGCGTCGATGGTGACAGAACCTGGCCGTTACCCGAGCATTGCACGCCCCACCCCTGGTCTACGGTCCCTCGGATGGGTGATTGGCGGTGTGTTCTTCCGTCGTACGTCGCACCCGTCTCACGAGTCTGCCTTACGGTGCACCCTCGCGATCCAGTCGGCCGGTGCGGCGATCTCGGTCTTGGTGGGGAGCGTGTTGGGGGAGGTCCACACGCGGTTGAAGCCGTCCATGCCGACCTCGTCGACCACGGCCCGTACGAAGCGTTCTCCGTCGCGGTACTGGCGCAGTTTGGCGTCGAGGCCGAGGAGCTTGCGCAGGGCGAGGTCGAGGCGGGAGGCGCCGCGGGCGCGGCGCTGCTGGAACTTCTCGCGGATGTCGGCGACCGAGGGGACGACCTCGGGGCCGACGCCGTCCATGACGTAGTCGGCGTGTCCTTCGAGCAGGGACATGACGGCGGTGAGGCGGCCGAGGATCTCGCGCTGTTCGGGGGTCTGGACGAGTTCGACGAGGGACGGGCTCGGTTCGCCCTCCTCGCCCTCGGGACGGCTGCCGACGAGGGCCTGGGCGGCTTCGCGCAGTCGTTCGACGACGGTGGAGGGGTCGACGTCGGTGGCGCCGAGGAATGACTGGATCTCGCCCTGGAGGTGGTCACGGAGCCAGGGGACGGCGGTGAACTGGGTGCGGTGGGTCTCTTCGTGGATGCAGACCCAGAGGCGGAAGTCGTGGGGTGCGACGGCGAGTTCGCGTTCGACGTGGACGATGTTGGGGGCGACGAGCAGGAGGCGGCCGCCGCCGTTCTCGCCTGCGGGCAGCTCGCGGGTGGCGGGGGCGAAGGTCTCGTACTGGCCGAGGATGCGGGAGGCGAGGAAGGACAGCAGCATGCCGAGTTCGACGCCGGTGACCTTGCCGCCGACGGCGCCGAGCACGGTGCCGCCGGGGGTGGTGGTGCGCCGTTCCTGCATCTTGTCGAGGAGCGGGGAGAGCAGTTCGCGGAAGCCGGCGACGTTGGCCTTGATCCAGCCGGCGCGGTCCACGACGAGGACGGGCGTGTCCCGTGGTTCGTGGCCTTCGGGGATCATCCGGGTGAAGGCCCTGACGTGTTCTTCGGACGCCTTGGCGTGCCTGCGGAGTTCCGCGACGACGTCGCGGGCCTCTTCCCGGCTCACCTCGGGTCCGGGTTTCACCAGTCGGGTCGCGGTCGCGACCGCGAGGTTCCAGTCGACCATCTCGGCACCACCGATGCTCGTCATGCGTCAACCGTACGTTCTCGACGCCCGTTGGGTGAGTGTTCGTTCGCCATCAGCCCTGGGGGGCGAGGGCGGCGGAGAGCCGGTCGAGGGCGGGTTGGGCGGTGTACGGGGAGGGGGTGCGGCCGGCGAGGAAGGCGAAGGCGAGGAGCCGGCCGTCGGCGGTGACCACGGTTCCGGCGAGGGTGTTGACGCCCGTGAGGGTGCCGGTCTTGGCGCGTACGAGTCCGGCGCCGGTGGTGGCGGGGCCGGTGTCGAAGCGGCCTCGGAGGGTGCCGCTGAAGCCGCCGACGGGCAGGCCGGTCAGGACAGGGCGCAGGGCGGGGCGGTCGGGGTCGGCCGCTCGGGTGAGGAGGCCGGTGAGCAGGGCGGCGGAGAGCCGGTTGTCGCGGGAGAGGCCGCTGCCGTCGGCGAAGCGGGTGCCGGAGGTGGGCAGGCCGAGGGCGGTGAGTTCGGCGCGGACGGCCTTGCCGGCGCCGGTGAAGCTCGCGGGCTGCTTGCGGGCGAGGGCGGTCTGGCGGGCGAGGGCCTCGGCGAGGTCGTTGTCGCTGTGGGTGAGGGTGCGCTCGACGAGGTCGGAGAGCGGTGCGGACTCGGTACGGGCCAGCGGGGCGGCCTCGGCCCCCTGGGCCGGCTTGGGGCTCTGGGCCGGCTCGGCCCCCTGGGCCTTGGGGCTCTGGGCCGGCTGGGGGGCGGGGCCGGGGGTGGGGGCGCCCCGCACCTTCGTACCGGCCTTGGTGAGGAGTTCGGCGAAGGCGGTGGCGGCGTCGCGGGCCGGGTCGGCGGTGCGGGGCGCGGGGCCGCTGCGCGAGCCTCCCCCAGAGCCTTCGGCCTGGGAGGTACCCCCAAGGCGCCCGGCGTCGAGCATGAGGGCGCTGACGGGGGCGATGTTCTCGTTGGGGCCGATGGGGTGGCGGGCGGGTCCGCGGTAGAGGCTCGCGTCGTAGGTGATCCGTACGCCGGTGGTGCCCCGGTCCTCGAGGGCGCGGGCGGTGGCGTTGGCGAGGGCCTTGAGGCGGGCGCGGTCGAGGGTGGGGTCGCCGCCCCCGACGAGGGTGACGGTGCGGCCGTCGGCGGAGGCGACCACGGTGGTGGGGATGCGGTGGTCGGGGCCGAGGGCGGAGAGGGCGGCGACCGAGGTGGCGATCTTGATGGTGGAGGCGGGCGTCATCGGGGTCGTGGCGCCCTCCCCATAGAGCTGCCTGCCGGTGGTGGCGTCGACGACCGACGCGGTGCGCAGGGGGCCGAGGCCGGGGTCGGCGAGGAGCGGTACGAGGACGGCGGCGAGGTCGTCCCGCGGGGTGGCCGGGGGCGTGTCGAGCGCGCGGAGCACTCCGGCGGCGCTGGGGGCCGGGGCGGGCCCCCGCGTGGGGCCGGCCGGGGGCCGCTTCTCCGCGTGATGTGCGCCACCTGTCGGGGTCGCGACGGCCGCTCGGGCGCGCTCGGCCTTACGCTGACCGTTGTCCCACGGGCCGGCGGCGGTCGCCGCTCCGGCAGCCAGGGCCAGGCCGAGTACGGCGGAGCACGCCGTGAGCTGCCAGGTCCTCGGCTCCGGCATTGCTGACCAGCCCCTTTCGCGATCACACACAGGCGTGAGGGACACTTAATCACTGCGCGTTGCCGCAAGCATTCACATGTGTTGATTCAGGAGGAGCCACCCGTGGAGTTCGACGTCACCATCGAGATCCCGAAGGGGTCGCGGAACAAGTACGAGGTCGACCACGAGACGGGTCGTATCCGCCTGGACCGTCGCCTCTTCACCTCGACCAGCTACCCGGCCGACTACGGCTTCGTCGAGAACACCCTCGGCGAGGACGGCGACCCGCTGGACGCGCTGGTCATCCTGGACGAGCCGACCTTCCCGGGCTGCCTGATCAAGTGCCGCGCCATCGGCATGTTCCGCATGACGGACGAGGCCGGCGGCGACGACAAGCTGCTCTGCGTCCCCGCGTCGGACCCGCGCGTCGAGCACCTGCGCGACATCCACCACGTGTCGGAGTTCGACCGCCTGGAGATCCAGCACTTCTTCGAGGTCTACAAGGACCTGGAGCCGGGCAAGTCGGTCGAGGGCGCCGACTGGGTGGGCCGCGCCGAGGCCGAGGCCGAGATCGAGGCCTCCTACAAGCGCCTGGAGGCGCAGGGCGGCGCCCACTGAGTGGGTCCTGCTGAAGCTGTGACGGGCGGTGCACCTCGTGCGGGTGCGCCGCCCGTCTCGCGTGCTGTCGTATGCCGGTGCCCATACTGGGCTGGGGGCGCCCCCGGACGAAGGTCCGGGGGAAAGCGCGCATGGGAGTGAGGGCGAAGAGAGTGGTAGCGGAGGCGGACGGCCCGGAGGACCGGAAGCCGCAGTCGGACGAGGCGCGCAGCGCCTTCATCCCGCCGGCGGGGGTCGAGCAGCCGGTGGTGCCGGAGGAGGAGCACCCGACCTCCGAGTTCGCCGTTCCCGAGGGGCTGACTCCCGAGCCGCCCGCCGAGCCGGAGGGCTCGGCGTTCGCGCCGCCGTCGACCTACTCCGCGAAGAACCCGCCGCCGGCCTTCACGCCCGCCCACGGCATTCCGCTCGTGCGGCTGTCGGCGGACGCCCCGTGGCAGGACCGGATGCGGACGATGCTGCGGCTGCCGGTCGGGGAGCGGCCGGAGACGACGCGCAAGGAGGACGAGGCGGGGCCCGCGGTGGGCCGTGTGCTCGACCTGACCCTGCGTATCGGCGAGCTGCTGCTGGCGGGCGGGGAGGGCGCGGAGGACGTCGAGGCGGCGATGTTCGCGATCTGCCGTTCGTACGGTCTGGACCGCTCCGAGCCGACGGTGACGTTCACGCTGCTGTCGATCACGTACCAGCCGTCGCTGGTGGACGATCCGATCACGGCGAACCGGACGGTACGGCGGCGGGGCACCGACTACACCCGGCTGGCCGCCGTCTACCAGCTGCTCGCGGACATCAACGCGGAGGAGCACGACGTCACGACGGAGGAGGCGTACCGGCGGCTGGCGGAGATACGGCGGAACCGGCACCCGTACCCGGGATGGGTGCTGACGACGGCGGCGGGTGTGCTGGCCGGAGCGGCCTCGGTGCTGCTCGGTGGTGGTCTGACGGTCTTCTTCGTCGCGGCGCTGGGCGCGGCGCTCGGCGACCGGCTGGCCTGGCTGTGCGCGGGGCGCGGGCTGCCGGAGTTCTACCAGTTCCTGGTGGCGGCGATGCCGCCGGCGGCGATGGGGGTGCTGCTGACGCTGCTGCACGCCGGTCTGCGGCCCTCGGCGGTCATCACGGGTGGTCTGTTCGCCCTGATCCCCGGGCGTGCCCTCGTGGCGGCCGTGCAGGACGGTCTGACCGGTTTCTACATCACGGCGTCGGCCCGGCTGCTGGAGGTCGGGTACTTCTTCGTGGCGATCGTGGTGGGTGTGCTGTCGGTGCTGTACGTGGCCGTGCAGTTCGACGCGCAGCTGAACCCGGAGGGGGCGCTGGGGCTGGTCGAACGGCCGGTGGTGCAGATCCTGGCGGCGATGGTGCTCTGCCTGACGTTCGCGATCCTGCTCCAGCAGTCCCGGGCGACGGTGCTGTTCGTGACCCTGAACGGCGGGGTGGCGTGGGTGGTCTACGCGTCGATCGCGGTGACGGCGGGCGGCTCGGCGGTGATGGCGACGGCGGTGGCGGCCGGTCTCGTGGGTCTGTTCGGGCAGTTGATCGCCCGGTACCAGCACACCTCGTCCCTGCCGTACGTGACGGCGGCGATCGGGCCGCTGCTGCCGGGTTCGGCGACCTACTTCGGGGTGCTGTCGATCGCCCAGAACAACCTGGACCAGGGCTTCGCCAATCTGGCGAAGGCGGCGGCCCTGGCCCTGGCGATCGCGATCGGGGTGAACCTGGGAGGCGAGCTGGCCCGCCTCTTCATGCAGGCTCCGGGCGCGGCGGCGGCCCGCCGCGCCGCGAAGCGTACGAGGGGCTTCTGACCCCGGCCGTCACGGGCGCGGGGCCCGTCACCGGCGCGCGGCCGTACGCCCCCGCCGTCACCGGCGCGGGGCCTGCGCCCCCGCCGTCATCGGCGGGCGTGGCGTCCGCGGCCGCCCGGGTTGGGGGTGCCGGGGCCGTCGTGGCCGGTCTCGTCCTCCTGGGCCTTGGCCTTCTTGGACTGGGAGCGGGCCCGGAGGTACTCGATCACGATCGGGACCACGGAGATCGCGACGATCAGGATGAGGATCATCTCGATGTGCTCGTGGACGAAGTCGATCTTGCCGAGGGAGGCGCCGAGCAGGGTGACGCCCGCGCCCCAGAGCACGCCGCCGATGATGTTGAAGGTGATGAACGAGCGGTAGTTCATCCGGCTCACACCGGCGATGATCGGCGTGAACGTGCGCACGATCGGCACGAAGCGGGCCAGGATCAGCGACTTCGGGCCGTGCTTCTCGAAGAACTCGTGCGCCTTCTCCACGTTCTCCTGCTTGAAGAGCTTGGAGTCGGGGCGCTTGAAGAGGGCGGGGCCGACCTTGCGGCCGAAGAGGTAGCCGACCTGGTCGCCGATGATGGCGGCTGCCACGATGAGCGTGCAGACGATCCACAGCGGCGTGTCGAGCTTGCCGGTGGTGACCAGCAGGCCGGTGGTGAAGAGCAGCGAGTCGCCGGGCAGGAAGAACCCGATGAGCAGTCCGGACTCGGCGAAGACGATGACGAGGACGCCGATCAGACCGAAGGTCTGAATGAGATAGTCCGGGTCCAGCCAGCTCGGTCCGAGGGCAAGCGTATTCACGGGTTCCGGGCTCCTGCGGTCGGTGGGGGCGGGGGACGGCTGCCCCAAAGTATCAACGCATTCCTACGGCTCCGGGTTCCAAGGGCATCCCACCGGCCCCCTTCGGGGTGCGGCCGCGCGCGGCCGGGCCGACGCTGGTGGCCAGGAGGTGGATACGTATGGGCATCGAGGAGTACGGAGGCGGCCAGGGGCCGCACCCCGACGTGCTGGTCGTCACCACGAACGACGTTCCCGGCTACGAGGTCCGGCAGGTCGTCGGCGAGGTCTTCGGGCTGACCGTGCGCTCCCGGCATCTGGGCAGCCAGATCGGCGCCGGGCTGAAGTCGATGATCGGCGGGGAGCTGAAGGGTCTGACGAAGACTCTGGTGGAGACCCGCAACCAGGCGATGGAGCGGCTGGTGGAGCAGGCGAAGGCGCGCGGCGCCAACGCCGTGCTGATGTTCCGCTTCGACGTGTCCGAGGCGGCGGACGTGGGGACGGAGGTCTGCGCCTACGGCACCGCGGCGGTGATCGCGCCTCGCGCCTGAACGGGCGGCGACACCCTCAACTATCGGTGCGTAATGCGGCTTTTGTAGCTCTATGGTGGGGCGGTGGCCACCGATAACCCGTCGCCCGAACCCGCGCCCCCGGCCCCCCGGTCGCCCGTGCGCGCCCTGCTGCCGCAGGTCGTGCCCGCGCTGGTGATCGGGGTCGGCGCGAGTCTGGTGTTCCTCGCGATCGAATGGCTCTCCGAGCAGCTCAAGGACGTCCTGTGGGACACCCTTCCGGACGCACTGGGCATCGGAGGCTTCTCCGCCCTCTGGATCATCGTCATGCTCACCGCGACAGGGATCGCGGTCGGGCTCGTCGTCTGGAAGGCCCCCGGGCACGCGGGCGGGGATCCGGCGGAGGGCGGACTCGACAGCGCGCCCGTGGCCCCGGTGGTCGTCCCCGGGCTGCTGATCGCGGGCACGCTCACGCTGGCCGGCGGGGTCAGCCTCGGCCCGGAAAACCCGATCATCGTGGCCAACGGCGCGCTCGCCTACTGGCTCGGCCGCAAGATGGCGGCGTCCGTACCGGGCCGGTTCTGGGTCGTGCTCGCCTCCGCCGGCACCATCGGCGCCCTGTTCGGCACCCCGGTCGCCGCGGCGCTGGTCATCTCCGAGGCCCTGGTCCACCGGCCGGGCCAGAGCCAGGGTTCACTGTGGGACCGGCTGTTCGCCCCGCTGATGGCCGCGGGCGCCGGGGCGATGACGACGACACTCCTGGCGCACCCCAGCTTCGACCTCTCCCTGCCGCCGCTGCCGGAGCCGGGGTGGGCCGACCTGCTCGCCGCGATGGTCGTCGCCACGGCGGCGGCGCTCTTCGGCCTGCTCTGCTGCTACGGCCTCCCCTACGTCCACCGTGCCTTCCACCGGCTGAAGCACCCGATGCTGATGCTTCCGGTCGGCGGCCTGGTCCTCGGCCTGCTGGGCGTGCTCGGCGGTTCCCTGACGCTGTTCAAGGGACTGGACGAGATGAAGGAACTCACCGCGAACATCGGCGGCTGGTCCTCGGGCGAGCTGGCGAAGATGGCGGTGGTCAAACTCGCCGCCCTGCTGGTCGCCACCTCCTGCGGCTTCGTGGGCGGCCGGATCTTCCCCGCCGTCTTCATCGGGGCCGCCTTCGGCCTGCTGGCCCAGGCGCTCGTCCCCGAGATCCACCCGGCCGTCGCCGTCTCCTCCGCCGTGCTCGGGGTGCTGCTGGCGACCACCCGGCAGGGCTGGCTGAGTCTCTTCGTCGCCGCCGTGCTCGCCTCCTCGCCCATGCTGCTCTCCCTGCTGTGTCTGGCCTCCCTGCCCGCCTGGCTGGTCGTCACCGGCCGGCCCCAGCTCGAACTCGACGAGTCGGGCGCCCCGTTGCACTGAACACCTCTGAAAGGAGCCCCCGTGGCACTGCACAAGGGTCCCACCGAGACCGAGACCGGCCGCCGCCTCGCGCTCAACCCCTTCTACGGCGAAGCCGACCCGGTCGGTGGCATGACCGAGGCGCCGCCGACCCACCGGCTCCCCGACGGTCCGGTGCCGCCCATGAGCGCCTATCAGCTGGTCCACGACGAGCTGATGCTCGACGGCAACTCCCGCCTCAACCTCGCCACCTTCGTCACGACCTGGATGGAACCCCAGGCGGGCGTCCTCATGGCCGAGTGCCGCGACAAGAACATGATCGACAAGGACGAGTACCCGCGCACCGCCGAACTGGAACGGCGCTGCGTGGCCATGCTCGCCGACCTCTGGAACGCCCCGGACCCCTCGGCCGCCGTCGGCTGCTCCACCACGGGCTCCAGCGAGGCGGGCATGCTCGCCGGCATGGCCCTCAAGCGCCGCTGGGCCAAGCGGAACGCCGACCGCTACCCGGGCAGCGCCCGGCCCAATCTCGTCATGGGCGTCAACGTCCAGGTCTGCTGGGAGAAGTTCTGCAACTTCTGGGAGGTCGAGGCGCGGCTCGTGCCCATGGAGGGCGACCGCTTCCACATGGACGCCGAGTCGGCCGCCGCGCTCTGCGACGAGAACACCATCGGCGTGGTCGCCGTGCTCGGTTCGACCTTCGACGGATCCTACGAGCCGGTCGCCGAGATCTGCGCCGCGCTCGACGCCCTCCAGGAACGGACCGGCCTCGACATCCCCGTCCACGTCGACGGCGCGTCCGGCGCGATGGTCGCCCCCTTCGTCGACGACGACCTGGTCTGGGACTTCCGGCTGCCGCGGGTCTCCTCGATCAACACCTCCGGTCACAAGTACGGCCTGGTCTACCCGGGCGTCGGCTGGGCCCTGTGGCGTTCGCCGGCCGAGCTCCCCGAGGAGCTCGTCTTCCGGGTCAACTACCTCGGCGGCGACATGCCGACCTTCGCCCTCAACTTCTCCCGGCCGGGCGCGCAGGTCGTCGCGCAGTACTACACGTTCCTGCGGCTCGGCCGCGAGGGATACCGGGCGGTCCAGCAGACCACCCGGGACGTCGCCCGCGGGCTCGCCCAACGAATCCAGGCGACGGGCGACTTCCGCCTTCTCACCTACGGCGATCAGCTGCCGGTCTTCGCGTTCACCACCGCCCCCGACATCATCGGCTTCGACGTCTTCGACGTCTCGCGCCGAATGCGGGAGCGCGGTTGGCTCGTCCCGGCGTACACCTTCCCGGCCAACCGGGAGGACCTGTCCGTGCTGCGCGTGGTCTGCCGCAACGGCTTCTCGGCCGACCTCGCGGACATGTTCGTCGAGGACCTGAACCGCGTACTGCCCGAACTGCGGCGGCAGTCCGCCCCGTCGATCGACAACAAGGCGGCCGCCACCTCCTTCCACCACTGAGCGGGAGAGCAACCCCGGAACGGCTCGCCCTCCGGGACGGCGGCAGCGCAGGGGACCGGATGCTCGACCGGTTCGGTTCCCCCTACACGCTGAGCCTCCTGAACCTCCGTACCGCCAGCGGGAGGAAGACGGCGAGGAGCAGCAACGGCCACACCACCGCCGCCGTCACATGCCCCGGCTCGCCGCCGGGGTTGCCGAACAGATCCCGTACCGCCGTCGCCGTCGACGACATCGGGTTCCACTCCACGACCGTGCCCAGCCACCCCGGCATGGAGTCGGGCGAGGCGAAGGCGTTGGAGAGGAAGCCGACCGGCCAGACGAGGATCTGCACGGCCATCACCAGTTCGGGCCGCCCCGCGACCATCGCCAGGTAGATCCCGATCCACAGCATCGCGAGGCGCAGCAGGAGCAGCAGGCCCATCGCGCCGAGGAAGGCGCCGGCGCCGCCGTGCGCGCGCCAGCCGATCGCGTGTCCGACACCGGCCATCACCAGCAGCCCGGCCGCGGACTGGAGCATGTCGGCGGCCGAACGCCCCACCAGCACCGCGCCGTCGGCCATCGGCATCGAGCGGAAGCGGTCGATCACGCCCTTGTCGAGATCCTGGGTGACGGCCGTCATCGTCGCTTCGAGACCGAAGACCATCGTCAGCGTGAGCATGCCGGGCACGAGGTAGTCGACGTACGCGCCGTCGATCTCCCGGCCACCGCCGACGAGATAGCCGAACATCAGCATCATCATGACCGGGAAGGCGAGGCCGACCACCACGACGACCGGCTGCCGCGCCCAGTGGGCCAGTTCCCGCCGGGTCATGGTCCAGCAGTCGCTCATCACGTACGCCGCGCTCATAGCGCCACCTCCGCCTCGTCGTCCTTCGCTTCCTCGGCCCTTTCCTCGGCCTTCGCGTCGCCGGTCAGCCGGAGGAAGACCTCGTCGAGGGTCGGCCGCCGCAGAGCGATGTCCTCCGCCTCGATCCCGGCCGCCTCCAGGGCCCGTACGGTCTCGGCCAGCGCCGCCATCCGGTCGGTGACGGGCATGCTGATCCGCCGCCGGTCGGTGTCCACCGTCGCCTCGGACCGGCCGACGGGCAGCAGACGCATCGCCTCGTCGAGTCGCCGGGCGTCCCGCAGGACGACGTCGACGCGGTCCCCGCCGATCTTCGCCTTCAGCTCGTCGGCCGTTCCGTCGGCCACGACGCGGCCGTGGTCGACGACCGAGATCCGGTCGGCGAGCTGGTCGGCCTCCTCCAGGTACTGCGTGGTGAGCAGGACGGTCGTCCCTCCGCCCACCAGTGAGCGCACCGACTCCCACACCTCGCCGCGGCCGCGCGGATCGAGTCCGGTCGTGGGCTCGTCCAGGAAGAGCACCTCCGGCTCGGTGATCAGCGAGGCCGCGAGGTCCAGGCGCCGGCGCATACCGCCGCTGAACTGCTTGACCGGCTTGCGACCGGTGTCCGCGAGCCCGAACCGCTCCAGGAGTTCGTCGGCCCGCGCGCCCGCGCGCCGGGCCCCCAGGTGGTACAGCCGCCCGAACATCTCCAGGTTCTGCCGGCCGCCGAGCTCCTCGTCGACGGCCGCGTGCTGCCCGAGGAGCCCGATCCTGCGCCGCACCTCGGCCGCCTGGGCCCGGACGTCGAAGCCCGCCACTCGCACCAGGCCCTCGTCGTGCCGCAGCAGCGTGGCCAGGATCCGTACCGTCGTGGTCTTGCCCGCGCCGTTGGGGCCGAGCAGCCCGTGCACCGTGCCGCGCCCCACGCGCAGGTTCAGGCCGTCGAGCGCCCACTTGTCGCCGTACCGTTTCCGCGCGCCTTCGACGACGATCGCATCAGTCATTCCAGCCCTCCAAGGCAGTAGTCAAACTTGACCACTCACTGAAAGGTATGGCACCCCCCGCGATTGGTCAAACTTGATTACTCGAATTCCGGGTCGGGCCCGCCCGTCGAGTACGGGTTCTCCTCACCCTCGGCGAGCACCCCCAGGAAGGGCTCTCCGCCCTCTCCGTCGAAGGAGTACGCACCCGCCTCGATCCGCTCGATCAGCCCGAGCGTCCACTCCTTGCCCGCGTCGGCCGAGTGGATCCAGAGGTGCATGATCTCGCCGATGTGACCGAGCTGCCCCGGGCCGCCCTCCGGCGTGTAGTACTCGGTGACGGCGGTGCGCCACTCGTCGAGCGCCCGCACCCGCTGCCGCAGCAGTTCCACGACCTCCCCACGAGGGAGGTCGACGATGAACCCGATCCCCGCGGACAGGACGTCCATCTTCTGGTCGTACGTGGTCAGCGCCTCGCGCAGCAGCGCGAAGTACTCCGCCTCCCCCTTCTCCGTCACCTCGTACTCGGTGCGCGGCGGGCCGCCCGCCGTGCTCGGCGCGATCTCGTACGCGTGCAGCAGGTCCTGCTTGGCCATCTGCTTGAGCGCGTGGTAGATCGAGCCGGGCTTGGCGTTGGACCACTCGTGCGCGCCCCAGAACTCCAGGTCGTTGCGGATCTGGTAGCCGTGGGCGCGCCCGTGACGGCGCACCGCGCCGAGGACAAGAAGCCGGATCGCTGACACCCTCGTACCTCCTAGTCAATTTTGACTAGGGTACGCGCCCCTCTTCCTCCGCGATCAGCGTGAAGGAGTCCCTGCCGTCCAGCGACTCCCTGATGATGTCCGCGTGCCCGGCGTGCCGCCCCATCTCCTGGACCAGGTGGAGCAGCATCCACCGGACCGAGACCCGGCCGTCCTCGGGGAACCAGGGCGCGGGCGGCAGCGGGAAGGTCTCGTCCAGGCTCGGCACCGACCGGACGAACTCCTCGGTCTCCTTGGCCACGCCCTCCCAGAAGGCCAGCGTCGCCGGGACGCTCTCGCCCTCCACGAGCCGGAAGCCGTCACCCCAGGTCTCCTGGGTGCGGTGCCGCTCGTTGGGCACCTGCTGGGCCAGTCGCAGCCAGCTGAGCTCGACCTCCGCGACGTGCTTGATCAACCCGGAGAGGCTGAGCGTGCTGGCGCTGGGGCGGCTCGCCGCCTGCTCCTCGGTGAGGCCGAGGGTGGCGCGGCGGAGCGCGGCCCGCTGCGCCTCGATGAAGTTGAGGAACGCTCCGCGCTCGTCACCCTGGGCCTCCGCGGGAACAAGAGCAACCATGATGTCCGCCTTCCGGTCGACTCGGTGGGCGCCGGGGAGCTCTCCTCTCCCCGACACCCACCACGCTACGAACCCTTGAGGACAGCTACGGTCCTAGAAGGGGAACCGGCTCCGGCCGTGCTGGATCGAGATCCACTTCTGGGTGGTGAAGGCCTCGATCATCGCGTCGCCGTTCAGCCGGCCGACGCCCGAGTGCTTCTCGCCCCCGAACGGCACGATCGGCTCGTCGGCCACGGTGCCGTCGTTGATGTGGATCATGCCGGTGTGGATGCGCCCGGCGACCCGTACACCCCGCTCGATGTCCCCCGTGTGGACGGCACCGCTCAGCCCGTACGGCGTGTCGTTGGCGATCCGTACCGCCTCGTCCTCGCCGTCGAAGGGGATGACGAGGGCCACCGGCCCGAAGATCTCCTGGCTCAGGACGGGCGCGTCCGCCGGAAGGCCGGACAGGATCGACGGGGAGACGACATTGCCGTCCGCCGTGCCGTGCAGCAGGGCCGTCGCACCGGCCTCCACGGCCTGCTCGACCACGGCCGAGACCGACTCCGCCTGCTGGGAGTTGATGAGCGGGCCGATGTGGGTGGCGGGGTCCGCCGGGTCGCCGACGCGCAGGGTCTTCACCTTGGCGACGAACTTCTCGGTGAACTCCTCCTCCAGCCTGCGGTCCACCAGGATCCGGTTGGCGGCCATGCAGACCTGGCCCTGGTGCACGAAGCGGCTGAAGACGGCAGCGTCCACGGCGTAGTCGACATCGGCGTCCTCGAGGACGATCAGTGCGCTGTTGCCGCCGAGTTCGAGGACGGCGTGCTTGAAGTTCTGCGCGCAGACGGTGGCGACGTGACGGCCGACCTTGTCGGAGCCGGTGAAGGAGATGACCTTCGGGACCGGGTGGGTCAGCAGCGCGTCGCCGATCTCGGCGATGTCGGTGACGACGACGTTCAGCAGACCGGCCGGCAGACCGGCGTCCTCCAGGACCTTCGCGACGAGCGTGCCACCGCAGATCGGCGTGTTCTGGTGCGGCTTGAGGACGACCGCGTTGCCGAGGGCGAGCGCGGGCGCGACCGACTTGAGGGAGAGGAGGAACGGGAAGTTGAAGGGGGAGATGACACCGACGACACCGACCGGGAGCCGGTAGACGCGGTTCTCCTTGCCGTCGACGGGCGAGGGCAGGATCCGGCCCTCGGGCCGCAGCGCCAGCTGGATCGCCTCGCGCAGGAACTCCTTGGCGAGGTGCAGCTCGAAGGCCGCCTTCAGGCGCGTACCGCCCAGCTCTGCGACGATCATGTCGCCGAGCTCCTGGTCGCGCTCCTCCACGATCCGCAGCGCGCGCTCGAAGACGAGCCGGCGGGTGTACGGGTTCGTCTCGGCCCATTCGCGCTGCGCGCGCTCGGCGGCACGGTAGGCGCGGTCGACCTCGTCGGCGGTGGCGACGGTGATCGAGGCGAGCTTCTCCCCTGTGTACGGGTTGAAGTCGATGATGTCCCACGAGCCGCTGCCGGGCTTCCACTCGCCGTCGATGTACTGATGGGCCAGGTCGGTGAAGTAGGACATGTGGCGAGACCCCTTAACCCGCGGTGGCGGACGTGGCGACGGTGACGACAGAAGACTCTGATGTCACGTCATCGTACTTACGTCCTACGTGAGTTGGAGGAGACCTCGGAGAAGATCCCGGCTTTCGGCCGGATCGGGGCTGTCCTCGGCCAGCCGCTCCATCACGCGCGCGTACTGGGCGACCTCCTCGCGCTTGTCGAGGTACAGCGCGCTGGTCAGCTGCTCCAGGTAGACGACGTCGGAGAGGTCGGACTCGGGGAAGCTCAGCATCGTGAACGAGCCGCTCTCGCCGGCGTGCCCTCCATAGCTGAAGGGCATGACCTGGAGCGTCACATGAGGGTGCTCGGAGATCTCGATGAGATGCCGCAACTGTCCCTGCATCACCGCCCGGTCGCCGTACGGGCGGCGCAGCGACGCCTCGTCGAGGACCGCGTGGAAGTGCGGGGCACGCTCGGAGACGAGGACCTTCTGGCGCTCCAGGCGCAGGGCGACGCGGCGCTCGATCTCGGCGCGCGGGGCGCCGGGCATGCCACGGGTGACGACGGCCTGCGCGTACGCCTCGGTCTGCAACAGGCCGTGGACGAACTGGACTTCGTAGACGCGGATGAGGGAGGCGGCGCCCTCCAGGCCGATGTACGTCTGGAACCATCCCGGCAGGACGTCGCCGAAACTGTGCCACCAGCCGGCCACGTTGGCCTCGCGGGCGAGCCCGAGGAGCGAGCCGCGCTCCGCCTCGTCGCTGACCCCGTAGAGCGTGAGCAGGTCCTCGACGTCCCTGGCCTTGAAACTCACCCTGCCCAACTCCATACGGCTGATCTTGGATTCGGACGCGCGGATCGAGTAGCCGGCCGCCTCGCGGGTGATGCCGCGCGACTCGCGCAGCCTCCTCAGCTGCGAACCCAGCAGGATGCGCCGCACGACACTCCCGCTCGCTCCGCTCGATTCGACTGCGGTCACGGCTCCAGCCTCTCCTTCGCGGTCTCGGGCCCCCGGATTGTGCCACTAAACGCTTCAGCCCGTACACATTCGATTACGGAAAGACGGCAACTTCAGGGCGACTTCATGATCAAGGCGAAAGTGGTCACCAGAAGATATGCACAGAATCGGCACGCGGGCGGACAGGTCCGGCGCGTGCACGTGCATCTGCCCTTGCATCCAGTGGTCCCTTTGGGAACCATGGACCCCGCGCAACCGCACCACATCCGCGATTCGCCGCGATTCCCGGGAGTGCCTCGCATGGGGACGAATGGATCGACCATGCTCGAGCCGTTACGGCAGGGGCTTCCGCCGATCGATCCCGCCGCCGTCTCCAGCTCGGCCTCCTGCGCACTGCCACCCGCGTACGAAGCGGTGCGCGGCGCACGGAAGTTCACCCGGGCCACGCTCGCGCAATGGGACCTCACCGAGCGCTTCGACGACGTGGCCCTGGTCGTCTCCGAACTCGTCACCAACGCCCTGAGGCACGCGCTGCCGTCCGAGGCGGCGCACGCGAGGGACTCCGGGGACCTTCGCGAAGACGGCCGGAACGGTCCCCCCGTCCGACTGCATCTGATGCGATGGACGGGCCGCCTCGTCTGCGCGGTGCGCGACCCCAGCCACCGCAGCCCGGAGACGCGCGAGGGGGGCGAGGACTTCGCGGCGGAGTCGGGGCGCGGGCTGTTCCTGGTCGACTCGTTCAGCGACACCTGGGGCTGGCACCCACTCGCCGGGACGCTCCAGGGCAAGGTCGTCTGGGCGTTGTTCCGGCTCGGACCGGAGTGACGCGCGTAGCCGCGCACGGTGTTGGAGAAAGGGCCCCGGCGGAACGCCGGAGCCCTTTCCCTGTGCCCGAAAGCCGGTGCGGAGGACCGGGCGGAACCCGGGGCGAACCCCCGGCGGGCTCACACCAGGTGGTCGAACTCCCCGTCCTTGACGCCCAGCAGCAGCGCCTCTATCTCGGCGGGTGTGTAGACGAGCGCGGGGCCGTCCGGGTGACGCGAGTTGCGTACGGCAACGTTTCCACCGGGCAACTTGGCGAACTCCACACAGGATCCCTGGGAGTTGCTGTGCCGGCTCTTCTGCCACACGACACCCCGGAGCTCCGTGGCCGCCATGCCGTTGTACGCGTGATGCGCATGATGCACTGGTAGCTCCCCGAGATACTTGATGCAGGTGTCAACTTCCTCGGATCATAGCTGTGTTCATATGCCAATGCATGAGCAGATGCACGTGCACGCGGGGTGGCGTAGCGACTACGCGACTCAGCGTGCTACCGGCGGGTAAGCCACCCCGCCCGCCTCACCCTACGACGTGCCTTCGCGGGGGTGTCGTGGGCGAGCGCTTCGGACACCTCGTCCAGGGACGGGAACGGGCGGTCGCCTTCAGGACCCGGCCGGCTCATCGCGCCGAGCCTGACGTCGCACCGGGACGAACGGGGCGTTCACCCGCATGCCCTGCGTCCCGGGTCACTTCCGGGGATGTCGCGTACCGCGGCGTCATGCTCGTCCCATGAGCATGACTGACACCGGGAACGTGCTGCTGGCAGGGGCGAGCGGGGTCTTCGGACGCCACGTCGCCGAGGAACTCACCGCGGCCGGACACACCGTGCTCGGCCTCGGGCGCGGGGCGGAGAACGAGGTCGTCGCCGACCTCATGGACCGCGACGGGCTGCTCCGGGCGGTGGAGGGGCTGGAGATCGACACCATCGTGCACGCGGCGACCGCCCTGCGCGAGCCGCCGATGAGGCACCGGGACATGGACGCGACCGACGCGCTGCGGGTGGCCGGGACGTCCCACCTGGTCGAGGCGGCGCGCGCGGTGGGAGCGCGGCGGATGATCGCCGAGACCATGGTGTTCGGGTACGGGTACGGCGACTTCGGGAACCGCGTGGTCACGGAGAACGACACCTACGGGCCGACCGGCCTCGACGCGGCGTCCCAGCGCCACGTGGACGCCATGCGGACCAAGGAGGAGCTGATGCTCGGGGCCGAGGGGATCGAGGGCGTCGCCCTGCGGTTCGGCCTCTTCTACGGCCCCGGCGGCACCGAGACCATCGTGGATCTGCTGCGGAGGCGGAGGCTGCCGGCGGTCGCCGACCGGGGCAGGGTGCTGCCCTGGGTCCACCTCCAGGACGCGGCCCGCGCGGTGGTGCTGGCGGTCGGGGGCGGGCGGCCGGGGGAGGCGTACAACATCGTCGACGACGGGCCGATGGGCTTCGGCGCCCATGTGCGGGCGGTCGCCAAGGTGTTCGGCACCCCGAGGCCGCCGACGGTGCCGGCCTGGCTGACGCGGCCGATGTCGTACGCCCACCGGGTGTGCACCACCAACCTGACCGTCTCCCACGCGAAGGCCGCGACCGAACTCGGCTGGAGCCCCCACTACCACGACTGCGCGTCGGGCCTCGCGGCGCTGACGGAGTGGTGAGGGGGCGGAGTGGTGAGGGGGTCCCGGAGGCGGCGCCGGGGGGCGGGGTCACGGAGGCGGCGCCCGAAGGCGGCACGGGGGGCGGGGTCATGGAGGCGGCGCCCCGGGGCGGGTCCCGGGGCGGGTCACCGGGGCGGGCAGGGGCGCGCCTGCGACCGGCGACGTCAGGGGCGCCGGTCCTGGATCTCCCGGTGGCCGCGTCCCAGACCCGCCGCGTTCGCGGCCGTCGTGCCGTGGGTCCAGCCCGCCTCGTCCCACATCGCGCGGACACGGGTCGTCCGGGTCTCCGGGAACATCTCGTCCGCGCGGTTCGTCACCGCGACCTCCCGGGAGGCGAGCGCAGGGAGCAGGGTCGGGGCCTCGGAGGCGACACGACGTGACGTGGTCGCGAGCCGGGCGCCGAGCCGGTTCGCGTACGCGAGCAGGAACGACTGCCGGAAGGACTTCGTACGCTTCCGGCCCCCCGCCCGCTGCTCCGCCTCCGCCCGCGTCATCGCCGCCGTGCCCTGGACCAGGAGCGAGGTGTACAGCAGCTCCACCGGATCGAGGTCCGCCTCGAAACCGACCACCGTCGAGAAGCCGTACGGCTCGTTCCACACCGACCGGCAGTGGTTCGCCGTCGCCACCGCGTCCAGCAGGATCGCCTTGGCCTGCTCGTACGGCGGCTCCACACCGATCCGGATCGCCCCCGGCACGTCCCCCGAAGGCGCACGGGACTCCAACGCCGCCTCGTCCAGGCTGTGGCGGGCCATCAGCTCCTGGGCCTTGGCGGTCAGCGCCTCCGCCTCCTCCGGGTAGCCGGTCGCCTCCGCCTTCGCGAGCAGAGCCCGTACGCGCGTCAGCATCCGCGGCTCCCCCGCCACGGCCGCCGGAAGCGTGTCCCCCGGAACCGGACCCACCGGCTCCAGGGACGGCAGCCGGACCATCAGGCGGTACAGCTCCAGGGCCGTCGTCGCCGAGGAGAAACGGTCCGCGCGGGCGGGTGCGGTGTCCAGGTCGGCCAGTTGCGCGGCCCACCGGTGCGGCAGCCGCTCGTAACGCCCGGTCTCCGCCGCGACCAGGGCGCCCGCGAGCCGCACGTGCTCCTCGGCGAGCTTCCGCCGCACCAGCCGTACGAGATCCGCGGGCTGCCAGCCCCGCTCCCACGCCCGCCGTACGAACTCCTCTCCGCGGCGCGTCAGTTCCGCGTCCGCCGTCCGGTCCGCCGCGAGCAGCGACGCCGCCGAGTCCAGGGCCGTGTCGTCGTCCGTGTACAGGGCCTCGAAGGCCCTCTCGACGGTACTCCTCGTCGTACTCACGCCTGCTTCGCGTCCCATTCCTCGCGCGCCCGACCGATCACCGCACGGTGGTCCAGCGACCAGTCGATCAGCTGTTTGATCAGGTGCGTCATGCTGTGCCCCGTCTCCGTCAGCGCGTACTCCACCTGCGGTGGGGTCGTCGGATGGACCGTCCGCGTCACCAGGCCGTCCCGCTCCAGGCGGCGGAGCGTGAGCGTCAGCATCCGCTGCGAGATGCCGGCGACCAGCCGCTGGAGCTCCCTGAACCGGCGCGGCCCCGGTGCCAGTTCGACCACGACGCGCACGGTCCACTTGTCGCCGAGCCGGTCCTGCACATCCCGTACTCCGCACTCCTCCGCGCAACTCACCACCGGGTCCGTGGTCACCTCGGTGTGCCCCGCTGACATCAATGTGCCTCCTTACGCGTTCCCGCCGCCCTCACCAGAATGATCCTCACCGAACACGAACACGAATCCAGGGGGAATCATGCTGCTCGTCACCGGTGTCTCCGGCGGCCTCGGCTCGCTCGTCGCGGAGCGTCTGGCCGGCCGTGACGACGTCGTCCTCGGCACGCGCGCCGGACTGTCCGGCACCCGGCTCGTCGACTTCGACGAGCCCGCCACCCTGCCGGCCGCCTTCGCCGGGGTCGGCACCCTGCTGCTGATCTCGGCGGGATACGGCGAGGACGACACCGTGACCGCCCGGCACGAGGCGGCGATCTCCGCCGCGGAGGCCGCCGGGGTCGGCCACATCGTCTACACGAGCCTCTCCGGCGACGGCGACCACCTCACGTACTCCCTCGCACACCGCTGGACCGAACGTCGGCTCCAGCGGTCGAAGGTGGAGTGGACGGTGCTGCGCAACGGGCTGTACGCCGAACTCCTCACCTGGATCGCGGCCCCGGACGCCGACAACCGCATCACGGGCCCCCTCGGCGAGGGCCGGCTCGCCGCCGTGGCCCGCGAGGACCTCGCCGAGATCGCGGTCGTCGTCGCCACCGCCCCGGCCGCGCACGCAGGGCGCACCTACGAGCTGGTCGGCGAGCACTCGCTGGGCGGGGCCGACCTGGCGCGGGCGCTGGGCGCCGAGTACGTCCCCGGCACCCTCGCCGAGGCGCGGACCGCCATCGCCGCCTCGGGAGCCGAGCCGTTCCAGGTCCCGATGCTGACGGGGACGTACTCGGCGATCGCGCACGGCTTCATGGACGGTACGGGTGTCGAGCACAGCAGTCTGCGGGAGCTGCTGGGGCGGGAGCCGCTGGACGCGCTCGACGTGTTCGTGAAGGCCGTGCGCGAACGGCAGGGCGTGCGCGAACGGTAGGCCGTATGGCGAGGGCGGGGCGTACGGGCGGGGTAGGGCCAGGCATACCCCGGAGACGCCGTCCAGCGGTCGTGATCGGCGGCGTCGGCGGCGGTTGGCTTGAGTCATGACCTCAACGACCAGCTCTCGCACCGCCGTTCGGCTCACCGCCCTGCGCCGCCTCCACCGGGACGTTCGCGCCCTGGACGGCGTCGACCTCGACTTCCGTACCGGCACCTTCACCGCCGTCATGGGCCCCTCGGGCTCCGGCAAGTCCACGCTGCTCCGGTGCGCGGCCGGTCTCGACCGGCCCACGGGAGGGACGGTCGAGCTGGCCGGGACCGCCCTGGAGGGGCTGAGCGAGCGGCGGCTGACGCTGCTGCGGCGGGCCCGGATCGGGTTCGTCTTCCAGTCCTTCAACCTGCTGCCCTCGCTGACGGCCGCTCAGAACGTGGCGCTGCCGCTGCGGCTGGCCGGCCGGCGGGTGTCCCGGGGCGAGGTGCGCGCGGCGCTGGAACGCGTCGGGCTCGGTGGACGGGAGAGGCACCGGCCCGGGGAGCTGTCCGGCGGGCAGCAACAACGGGTGGCGATCGCCAGGGCGTTGATCACCCGGCCCGCGGTGCTCTTCGCCGACGAGCCGACCGGAGCGCTGGACTCCGGCACCAGCCGTGAGGTGCTGACGATGCTGCGGGAACTGGTGGACCGGGACGGCCAGACGATCGTCATGGTCACGCACGATCCGGTGGCGGCGGCGCGGGCGGACCGGGTGGTGTTCCTGGTCGACGGGCGAGTGGAGGGGGAACTCCACGCCCCGACGGCCGAGCGGGTCGCGGCCCGCATGGCCGCCCTGGAGACGGCACCCGGAGCGGAGGCCGTCGCATGGTGACCGTCGTCGCGAGCCGCACGTCCGCCCTGCCGGCCGCACCCCGGACGGAGGCCGTCGCATGCTGACCGTCGTTCTCTCCGGCCTCCGTGCCCGCTGGGCCGCCTTCCTCGGCAGCTTCGTCGCCCTCGCCCTCGGCGTCGGGCTCCTCGCCACCATGGGCCTCGGCCTCGCCTCGACCTTCGACGCCCCGGAGCGCGAACCGCGACGGTTCGCGTCCGCGCCGGTGGTCGTGCAGGGGCGGGACGCGGTCACCGTCGAGGTCCGGCGGGGGCCGGACACCGCCTCCGTCTCACGGGAACTCGACCGTCCACAGCCTGTGGATATCGAACTCCTTGCCGAGCTGAAGGCCCGCTGGACCGTCACCACCGCGGGCGGCCCCGACGCCGTCGGCGTCCACGGCCCCGCCGCCGAGGTCCGTACCCTCGTCGGCGACCGGGCCCGCGTGCTCACCGGGCACGACCGGCTGCGCGCCGGCCCCGAGCCCGAGCGGGACGCCGAGGCGCTCGTCGCCCTCAACTCCCTTCTCGGGACGGCGGGCGGCGTCACCGCCTTCGTCTCGGTCTTCGTCGTCGCCTCCACCTTCGCCTTCGCCGTCGCGCTGCGACGCCGCGAGTTCGGACTGCTGCGGACGGCGGGCGCGACACCCGGTCAGGTGCGGCGGATGCTCCTCGCGGAGGCCGCGGGCGTCGGGGTCCTCTCCGCGGCCACCGGGTGCGCGCTGGGCGCGTGGGGTGCGCCGTGGCTGGCGCGGGTGCTCGTGGACGGCGATCTGGCCCCTGAGTGGTTCGGGATCGGCGACGCCACCTGGCCCTTCCACCTGGCCTTCTGGACGGGCGTGACCGTCGCCGTCGCAGGGGCCCTCGCCGCCTCGCGGCGGGCCGGGAAGGTCGGCCCGGCGGCGGCGCTGCGCGAGGCGGACGTCGACACGGACGTCCTGCCGCTCGGCCGCGCGCTGCTCGGGACGGGCCTGCTCCTGGCGGGCGCCGCGGTGCTCGTGTGGACCGCGGCCACGGAGCCGTCCGAACTGCTCAAGCGCAAGACGTACACGACCGTGCCGATGCTCCTGATCACCGGCGTCGCGCTGCTGGCCCCGGCGCTGGTCCGGCCGGTGGCGCGGGCGCTGCGACTGCCTGGCGCGACGGGGATGCTCGTACGGGAGAACAGCGCGGCGGCTGTCCGCCGTACCGCCGCCGTCGCCGCGCCGGTCCTGGTGACGGTCTCACTGGCGGGCTCGCTCCTCGGTTCGGCGGCCTCGGTCACAAGCGCGAAGGCCGCGGAGGCACGGGCGCAGACCCGCGCGGCGTGGGTCGTGACGGGCGAGGACCTGCGGCCGGTGCCGGGTGCCTCGGCGACCGCGACGACGTCCGTCTTCGTACGGGACGGGGCCGAGGCGCTGGTCAAGTACGGGGCGCGGGCGGTCTCCGACCCGGCGGCCTTCGCGGAACTCGCGCGGCTGCCGATGGTGGCGGGGAACGTGGCCGATCTCGATGACGGGTCGATCGTCGTCAGCGAGGAGTGGGAGCGGCGGACGGTGGGCGAGCGGGTCGAGGTGTGGCGCGCGGACGGCAGCGGACCGGTGGCGCTGCGGGTGGTGGCGGTCCTCGCACTCGGGACGGGCGACAACGGCCCGTACGTGACGCGGGCGAACGCGCCGGGGGCCACGGTGGACCGGGTCGAGGCGGCGGCCGGAGTGGCGCCGGAGGCCCTCACGGCGGCGGGCGGGACGGTACGCACCGTGGACGAGTGGGCGGCCGCCACGCACCCGGCGGCCAGCCCGCAGACCCGGCTCGGGCTGCTCCTGGTGCTCGGCATCGCGCTCGTCTACACGGTGATCGCGCTCGCCAACACGCTGCTGATGGCGACCTCCGTACGGGGCGGAGAGCTGGCCTCACTCCGGCTGGCGGGCGCCACGCGGCCCCAGATCCTGCGGGTCGTGACGGGCGAGGCGGCGCTCGCCGTGGCCGTCGGGACGGCCCTCGGCCTCGTCGTGACGGCGATCAACCTGGGCGCGCTGGGGGCGGGGCTGACGGCCCTGTCCGCGCCGGTGGCCCTGGCCGTGCCGTGGGGCGCCGTGGGCGCGGCGGCCGGCGCGTGCGGCCTGGTCGCGATCGCCTGCGCGGCGCTCCCCGCGTGGCGCCTGACGCGCTGAGCGGCGAAAGTGGGTGGACGGGGCGGTGTCCAGGGTCGGAGCCGGGCCACCGCCCCGCCCTGTCAGCCCTGGGCGACGGACACGTACGAGACGAAGGCGGTCCAGGCGGAGGGGGCGAGGCCCAGGTGGGGGATGTCGATGCCCTTGGAGTCACGGACGTGGACGGCGCCGGGAGTGGTGGCGACCTAGACACAGGACTCGCCATCGGTGCCACTGCTGTAGCTGCTCTTGAACCACGCCGGCTCGGGCTTGCGGATCATGTTTCTCCCAGCAATCGACTCGTCGTCCGGATCGACTTCCCAGCCCGGCTCGTCCGTCTCGACCACGCTCACGCCCGCCCACCTCCGTGATGCCGTACCTGTGCTCAGCGCCGCCTTACCCGACGGCCGCGCGGAACAGCCGGGACACCGCCGGACAGTCGCGGGACAATCACCTTACGTAAGGGCTTCTTCGCTGGGCAGCGTACGCACGGCCCACCACGCTGGGTGACACGAACCACGAAACCGCCCAAGTGTTGGCGTCTGTACGCCAGTTCGGAATCCAGCTCTCCGCCAACGCGGCGACCCACGGTCGCCTCCCCGGGCGGGACTTCCACCTGGCGCCCACCGCGACGGCGGCCACGCTCCGTGTCGAGGCGACCGACACCGTCGGGGCGCGGACTCCTCACCGTCGAGGCCCTCGCGGACCGGTAGGGCGTGAACGCCAGGTCCCGTTCCGCGCAAAACGGTCTGGGCCGAGATCGGGCTTCCGTGCGACCGGGCTGCCGTGCAGCGGGGCTCCGCGACGCGGTGCGCCACGACGGAAAAGCTTTAAAGAACCGGAGGGAAAGTACCCACCCCACCCCTCCAGCCTCCCCGCCGAGCACCGGTCACTCACACGGGTGATCTATGCCAACTGGGCTGGATTTGGGGCCGGTTGCCTGGCATATGCTCTCGCCGACAACCCCCAGACAGACGTCGGCCCCCGACGGGACTAGCGATCCCGATCGAGGGCCTGACCACCACGGAAGTAGCGCTTCCTGATGGCTTACTCGCAGCCTAGCGCGACCTCGCGCGCCTCCGGGCTCATTCACGTCAACGTCCTCCACACGACCCGGTACACGGTCGTCGGCAACCACCTCGCCCAGCACCGCGAGCTCTCGCTGCTGGCGATCGGGCTCGCCGTCCACATCCAGTCGCTCCCCACCGGGGCTTCCGTGGGTATCAAGGCCGTGGCCGACCGCTTTCCGGAGGGCGAGCTGCGTGTCGCCGCCGCCATGCGCGAGCTGGAGGCCCACGGCTATCTGAAGCGCTTCAACGAGCGCCTGCCCAACGGGCGGCTGGTCCCGCGCACGGTCTCGTACAACCGACCAGGGGCTGAACCTGAGCCCCCACCGGAGACGCCGCCGGAGCTCCCGCGCCCGACACCACCGAAGGCGCCGGTGCCGGAACCGCTCGTAACGGAGACGCCCGCGCCTGAGGCCGTACCGGAGGCACCCCCGTCGCCACCGGCCCCGGCCCCGGCTTCGGCCCCCGCGCCGGCCCCGGCCCCGGCCCCGGCCCCGGCTCCGGCTCCGGCTCCGAAGTCGCCTCCCCCGCCCCCGCCCCCGCTGCTCGACGAAGCGCACAGGCCCGCCGCCGAGCTCCTCGCCGGGCTGCACCTCGACGAGCCACGGCTCCTCCTCGCCGAGCGGGACGTCCAGCGCCTCGCCCCCGGCGTGACCGCCTGGTTCGAGCGCGGTGCAAACCCCGATGCCGTCCGCCGCACGCTCTCCGCCTGCCTTCCCGACCCGCTCAGACACCCGGCCGGGCTCCTCGCCCACCGGCTCACGGCCCTGATTCCCCCACCCCTTCCCGCCAGGCCTCCCGCGCCCGACCCCTTCCAGACCTGCGAAGACTGCGACCTGGCGTTCCGGTCCCCCGCCCCCGGCCGCTGCCGCGAGTGCAACCCCGAACGAAGAGAGGCCGCCTAGCATGAAGCTGATGACTCGGGCCCCAGGGCACGGACGAGGAGCCAGCGCCATGACGACCGCTTCCCCCTACTACCGGACCATGCGCGCGGCGGTGGAGAACCTGGACGACACCGTCTCCGGCAGGTTCGAGATCACCAAAGAAGGAATCGTTCACGACATGATGGTCCCGAAGCGTCCCCACGAGCTGACCGTGTTCCGCGTGCGCAAGCGCCTGGAGAAGGTCATGCCGGACGAACTGGCAGCCCACACGGGCGAACCCGATGTCGAGGACGAGCCTGAAGGCATCCTGCGTCACCCCGACGTGATGGTGATCCCCGAGGCGGACATGGAAGGCGACGGCGCCTTCGACCCCCGCACCCTCGTCGCCGCCATCGAGATCACGTCCCGCTCCAACCCCGACAACGACTGGATCGGCAAACTGCGGGACTACCCGCTGATCGGCGTTCCGGTGTACGCGGTCTTCGATCCCCGTACCGGGACGGGCGCCGTGTTCTCCGACATCCACACCACGCCCGACGGCCCGCGTTACGCCACCCGCAAGGACTTCGTCTACGGCGAGGACGTCACCATCGCCCATTGGACGATCTCGACCGAGGACCTGCCCCGCTACTCCTAGTCGAGCCCTACGGCAGCAGCACCAACTTCCCCCGCACGTGCCCCGACTCGCTCAGCTCCTGGGCCTTCGCCGCCTCCTTCAGAGGGAAGGTCTCGGCGATGTCGAGGCGCAGCCGGCCCTCCGTCGCCAGGCGGGCGTGGGTGGTGAGCCAGGTGCGGGCGAGGGGCGGGTCGACCGTGACACCGCTGAAGACGATGCCGTGCTCCTCCGCGTCGACCGCCGCGATCGTCACGATCCGTTCCCTCTTCCCGCCCGTCAGCTCGATCGAGACCGGCAGCGTCTCGTGGCCCGCGGCGTCGAAGACCGCGTCGACGCCCTGGGGTGCGGCCGCCCGTACGCGGTCCGCCAGGCCCTCCCCGTACGTCACCGGGATCGCGCCGAGGCCGCGCAGGAAGTCGTGGTTGCGTGCGGAGGCGGTGCCGATGACCGTCACGCCCGCGGCCACCGCGAGCTGCACGGCCAGCGCGCCGACCGCGCCCGCCGCACCGTGCAGGAGGAGCGTCTCGCCCTCCCGCAGGCCGAGCAGGTCCAGGACCCGCTGAGCGGTCTCCCCCGCGACCGGGATGCTCGCAGCCTGCTCCCAGGTCAGGCCGGCCGGCTTGGGGACGAAGACCTCGGCCAGGGCGTACTCGGCGTAGGCGCCGGTCGTCGTCCAGCCGAACACCTCGTCACCGGCCTCGACGCCCGTCACACCGCCCCCGAGCGCGTCCACCGTGCCGGCGAACTCCAGCCCGGGCACGGCCGGGAAGGTGGTCGGGTAGAACGCCTCGACCCAGCCGTAGCGCCGCTTGTAGTCGAGGGGGTTGACGCCGACCGCCGCCACCTTCACCCGTACCTGCCCGGGGCCGGGCTCGGGCACGGTCGCCCCCGCCTCGTGGCGCAGGACCTCCGGGCCGCCGAACCTCTCGTACGTGATCGCTTCCATCTCGGCCTCCGTGGACCCTCGTTGAACACTCGCCTGCTTCGATGGATCAAGCGTGCTCCCGACGCCCCGGCCGCCCCGCCCTCCCAACGGCCAGTCTCACCTGGCCGAAAGGACAGCCACCTGAACCAGCCCCCTGATTACGCTGAGTCCCATGGACGCGACCACGCTGACCACCGCGTACGAGATCATCCGGCAGCCGCTCGGGGAGATCCTGCCCCGCCTCTCGGCCGCCCTCGCGCCCCTGATCCCGCACCGGGGAGCCGCCGAACTCTCCACGCACTGCGCCCACTCGCCGTTCAAGACCGTCGGCGATACGGAGCTGCTCGTCGCGGCCGAACTCACCACGATGCTGGCCTCCGGCGTCCCGGGAAGGCCCTGGCAGGGGCGAGCCACGATCGGCGGCACCGAGCGCGCGGTCGTCGCCGTCACCAGCGACGCGACCGCGCGCCGGTCCGTCCTCGTCCTCGTACGGGACGAGGGCTCCGGGCCCGTCGACGAGGACGGACTCGCCGTGGCGCAGGCCCTCTGGGACCTGGTGACCAGTCACTTCGACCGGTTCTCGGTGGAGGCGTTGCCGGGGGCGCTGGCCCGATCGCGCACGGCTTCCGACACCCGCGCCCGGGTGATCGCAGAGCTGTCGACGGCCCACGCGGCCGCCGTCTCCGGGGTGCTCGGGGTGCTGCGCAGCCGGGCTCTGGACGACGCCACGGCCCGGGCGACGGCCATCGACCTCACGGCCTCCGCACTGATCGAGATGCGCGCCGCGACCAAACGGGAACGGGCGATCGCCGAGGAACCGGCCCCGCAGGCCTTCGCCCGGCTCGCCGAAGATCTGCGGCCGATGCTCCGGCACACCCCGGTCCGGCTCGAACTCGGCCCGCCGGACTCCGGCCGCTCGCTCGCGGCGGACGTGGCGCACAGCGCGCGGGCCATCGTGCGGGCGCTGCTCCTGGTGATCCTCGAGCAGGACTCCGTGCGCCGGGTCCACGTCGGCTGGCAGCTGACCGAGCACGAGCTGCGGGCGACGGTGCGCGACGACGGCTCGGGCACGCTCGAACGCTGCGATCTGGGGGCGGGCAGCATCACCGACCGTCTGGAGGTGCTGGGCGGCCGCCTGGACATGGACGCGGTCCAGGGCTGGGGCACGACCCTCACGGCCGTGATCCCGCTGGCCACCTCGGACGCGCCCGACGGTACGGCGAACCCGCTCGCCGACCTCGGCGACCGTGAGCTGGAGGTCCTCACCCATCTGGCGCTCGGCCACCGCAACCGGCAGATCGCGCAGGAGCTGCACATCAGCGAGTCCACGGTGAAGTTCCACGTGGCCAACATCCTGACGAAGCTGGGGGTCGGTTCGCGCGGAGAGGCCGCCGCGCTCTTCCACAAGGCGGCATGACCGCACGCGGCGCGTGATCGGGGCCGCTGATGTCAGTGGGGGGTGCCAGACTCGCACCCGTGAGCGAGCGGTGGGTGGTGGACGCCGAGGCGGAGGGGGACGGAGCGCGGCTCGTCCCCCTCGGCCCCGACGCGCTGCCCGCCGGACCCGTCCTCCACGAACCGGATCTCGTCGAGGCCGTCCGCTCCCGGCCCGGTGTCGCCCGGTGGGTGTGGCGGTCCACCACCGCCGTCCATCCCCGGCTCCTCGCCGCCGGGGTGCGCGTCGAGCGCTGTTACGACATCGAGGTCGCCGAGGGCCTCCTCCTCGGCCACGAGGGGCGGCTCGGGGAGCCCCGGTCCGCGGCCGCCGCCCTCGCACGGCTGCGGAACGCTCCCGTACCGCCCGATCCGCCCCAGCGGGCCGCCGAGCCCGGCTCGCAGGACTCCCTCTTCGAGGCGAGACCCAGCGCCACCGCCGTCTCCTTCGAGGACCTCCTCGCCGTCTACACGGAGCAGCAGCGCCGCCACGAGAGGGCCGAGCACCCGGGCCGGATGCGGCTGCTCACCGCCGCCGAGTCCGCGGGCATGCTCGTGGCCGTCGAGATGAACCGGGCCGGACTGCCCTGGCGCGCCGACGTACACCGCGAGCTGCTGCACGAACTGCTGGGCGAGCGGTACGCGGGCGGCGGGGAGCCCCGGCGCCTCGCCGAGCTCGCCGACGAGGTGTCCGCCGCCTTCGGTCGCCGCGTCCGCCCCGATCTGCCCGCCGACGTCGTCAAGGCCTTCGCCCAGGCCGGGATCCGGGTGCGGTCCACGCGTCGCTGGGAGCTGGAGGAGATCGACCACCCGGCGGTGGCCCCCCTCGTCGCGTACAAGAAGCTGTACCGGATCTGGACCGCCCACGGCTGGTCCTGGCTCCAGGACTGGGTGCGCGACGGCCGCTTCCGCCCCGAGTACCTCCCTGGGGGCACGGTCAGCGGCCGCTGGACGACCAACGGCGGCGGCGCGCTGCAGATCCCCAAGGTCATCCGGCGGGCGGTCGTGGCCGACGAGGGCTGGCGGCTCGTCGTGGCCGACGCCGACCAGATGGAGCCCCGGGTGCTGGCCGCCATCTCCCGCGACCCCGGTCTGATGGAGGTCGCCGGGCACCCCGACGACCTGTACACCCGGCTCTCGGACCGCGCGTTCGCCGGCGACCGCGACCACGCGAAGATCGCCCTGCTCGGCGCGATCTACGGGCAGACCAGCGGCGACGGCCTGAAGAACCTGGCGGCGCTGCGCCGCCGCTTCCCCCGCGCCGTGGCCTACGTGGACGACGCGGCGAAGGCCGGCGAGGAGGGCCGGCTCGTACGGACCTGGCTCGGCCGGACCAGCCCGCGGGCGGTCGGCGCCGGCGAGGCCGAGGAGGCGGGCATCCCTCAGGAGGGCGCGGACGAACCAGTGGCGGGGGAAGGCGAGTTCACGCCCGGATACGCCTCCGGCAACGCGCGGGCGCGCGGCCGGTTCACGCGTAACTTCGTCGTCCAGGGCAGCGCCGCCGACTGGGCGCTGCTGATGCTCGCCGCCCTGCGCCGCGCACTCGCGGGGATGCGGGCCGAGCTGGTCTTCTTCCAGCACGACGAGGTGATCGTGCACTGCCCGGCGGAGGAGGCGGAGGCGGTCACGGAGGCGATCCGCGCGGCCGGGGACGAGGCGGGGCGGATCGCGTTCGGCGCGACGCCGGTGCGTTTTCCGTTCACGACGGCCACGGTGGAGCGGTACGCGGACGCCAAGTGACGGCCGCCTGGGTCGGCCGTACGGACGGGCGGAGGCGGGGGTAAGGACGCCCCTCCGTACGGCCCGGTACAGCCACGGCCGGTACAGCCGGAGGACAGGCCCTCCGTGCAGGCCGGTACGCCGGAGGCCAGCCCTCCGTGCGGACAGGGCACGGTAGGGACACGCGACCGTACGGGCACACGACCGTACGGGCCACGACCGTACGGGCACACGGGCCGGGCCCCCGCCGGGGCCCGGCCCACCCGCTCCTGAGGGCGCCGCACGGCGCGCGCATGACGCGCCGCGGACGTCACCTCACGAGAACTTCAGCCACCGGTCGTCGAGGGCGATCGCCTTGAGCTGGTCCGTCGTCAGCGCGGGTTCGGCGCGCGTCGCGGCCTGGTGCTGCGCGCCGGTGTTGAACGCGGAGACCACCACCCGGAAGCCCGACGGCAGGATCATGTCGGCCGTCCACCAGACGACGCCCGCGCCACCCTTCTCACCAGGCCGCTCGGTCACCTTCACCAGCCGGCCGTCGGGCAGCCTCGTGGCTCCGGCGAAGAGCTGATCCGCGACGCCGTCCATGCCGTTCTGCACGTTGACCTGGACGAGGCTCTTGCCCCTGCCGTCGTCCACGACCACGTACGCGAACGCGCCGTCGCCGCCCTGGGAGGTCACCTTCAGCCCCTTGGGGAGCAGCGCGCGCAGGGTCCCCCGCACGGCCTGGCCGTCCGGCTCCGGCGGCGCGGTGTCCATGCCCGGCAGGACGGGCTTCTGCTCGGGCACGGCCAGCTGCTTGAACAGCGGCCGCCATCCCTCGGCGGTGACCAGGGCCTTCAGCTGGGCGGGGCTGAAGGGCGGGTTCGCGCGGGTGACGGCGGAGCCCTTCTCCGTCGGGGCGTTGTACTCGCTCGCGTCGACGAGGAAGCCGTCCCTGGTGAGCAGGACGGCCCGCCAGTTCTTGGTCTCCTCGCGCCGGTCCGGGTATTCGTACCCCTGGATGACCATCAGCCGGTCGCCGTTCGGCAGCTTCTCGCTGGTGCACCCGTCGTGCGGGACGAACGTCTCGTCCGGGCACTTCACCTGCCCCGCGCCCGCCTCCTCCGTCTCGCCGGCCCGGGAGAGGCCGACGGAGACGGCCGCCTCGCCCTTGCCGTCCTGGTAGACGCCCGAGACGTACTCGCCCTTGGCCTCCTCGTCGGGGATGGTCCAGGTCCCGGCGGGGGTGTTCGCCTTGAGGACCGCCGCCAGGTCCTTGACCCTGAGCGTGGACGCGGGTCCCTTGGCGGGCGGCGGGGTCGTCTCCCTCGGCGCGGCGACCGAGGACTCCCCGCCCCCCTCCCCCTTGGCCCCCTGGTCCCCACCGAGCAGGTTTCCGCCGTGGATCCCGCCGACGCCCACCACGGCGAAGGCCAGCACACCGCCGGTCACCGTGGCCGCGCGGCGCCGCATCAGCCGGCGCCGGCCGCGGGTCAGACCGCCGGCGGCCAGCTCACGGCCGGCCTCCGTGGCGAATCCGTCTCCCGTGCGGCGCAGGGCCTGGCCGAACTCCTCCGCGAAACCGTCGTGTCCCTCGTTCAGAGGCATGCCGAATCACCGTCTCCGGTCCATGGGTGAAAGAAAGAGTGGGAAGCGTGCGACGTGCCGGGTCAGTGGGACGCGAACTCGACGAGGCTGCCGCCGAGCCGCTCCCGGAGCTTGGCGAGTGCCCTCGTCGAGCGGGTGCGGACCGCCGCGGAGCTCACATGGAGCGCCTGGGCGGTCTCCTCGACGCTGCGGTCCTCCCAGTACCGCAGCACCACCACCGCCCGGTCCTTGGGCGCGAGGGCCGCGAGCGCGTCGAGCAGGGCGATCCGGAGCGCCGGGTCGTCACCGTTCTCCGGGGCCCGGTCCGGCAGCTCGCCGAGGGGCCGCTCGGTCGCGGAGCGTCGCCGCCGGTGGCTGAGGAACGTGCGGACCAGGACGGTCTGCGCATACCCGGCCGGGTTGCCGATCCGCTGGACGCGCCCCCAGAGGCTGTACATCCGGCCCAGCGTCTCCTGGACGAGGTCCTCGGCGAGATGGGTGTCCCCGCTGGTCAGCAGGCATGCCGACCGGAACAGATGGCCGGTTCTGGCAGTGGCGAACTCCATGAACTCGTCCGCGCGGGACTGCCTCATGTCCCTCCCCTCCGTCGCGGTCGCCGTACACCTCATTGACGCGACGGGCCCGGGGAAATGTTTCACACGAGGTTCGTACGGCGTTCTACGACTTCGAGCTTCATGAAATGCCCCGGATTGCTCAGATTGGCGAGAATTGGGTAACTCTGGAGTATGAACGGTTTTCTCGTGGATTCCGCAGGGGTCACGACGGCCGGCGTCTGGCAGTCCGGGATGGCCCAGGTTCTCGGCGGCCTGGTCGTGGTCGCCGTACTGATCGGCGCGTTCTGGCTCGGGATGAGGGTCAGGGACAAGGAGTCTCCGACGCCCAAGCCGGAGGAGCAGCCGCACCGGCCGGAGGGCGGGCTTCCCGGAGAGACATCCGAGTACCGCAAGCCGACGGAGATGCCCCAGACCGACGGCGAGCACCGGCTCATGCCGTACGAGCTGAAGAGCGGTTCCGAGACCTCGTCCGAACCGCCGAGCGAGGAGAAGCGCAAGTGGGGCGGGATCTCCAGCGGCGGCTTCGGCAGCGGCGGACCGGGGCACGGCGACTGAGCGGTGGCCGATCAAGCGGTGAGTGCCGTGAGCCACGAGCAGGCGGTGGCGTACCGGCTGCTGGGCTCGTCCGACGAGGCGGACGACGCGGTGCGGGAGGCGCGGGGCGCGCGACGCCTCGACGACACCGCCGCCGACACCCCCGCGCCCGACATTCCCGTGCGCGACACCACCTCAGCCGTCACCACCCCGCCCGACAGCACCGCGCCCGACACCACCTCAGCCGTCACCACCGCGGCCGTCGCGCGCGCCTGCCTGGCGAGGCTGCGGTCGCGCGCGGCACGGCGCGAGGACCCGTGGGATCCGTGGTCGGCCGCCGAGTCCGGTCGCACCCCGCACCGGTCCGAGGACGCGGCCCTGGAGACGCTGACGCCCGCCGAACGGGTGGCGTTCGTACTGCACGACATGTTCGCGGTGCCCGTCGACGAGATCGCCCCGGTCCTTGAGCGCACGCCTGCGGCCACGCGGCAGCTGGTGAGCCGGGCACGCACGCGCGTGCGGGGTACGGAGGAGATGCCGGAACCGGACCTGGCGCGCCAGCGGGAGGTGGTGGCCGCGGTGCTCGCCGCCGCACGCGACGGCGAGCTTCTCGCGCTGCGTGAGCTGCTCGATCCGGACGTGCTGCTGGGGGCGGACACCGAGGCGGTACGGTCCGGCGCGGCGGCCGCCCACGGCCCCACGGCCGTCGCGGCCCGCCTCGCCGAGCGGGCCCGGTCGGCCCGCATGGCCCTGGTCGACGGCGCGGCGGGCCTGGTGGCGGCCCCGGGCGGCGGCCCGATCGCGGTGATCGCCTTCACGGTCATCGAGGGCCGCGTCACGGCGGCCGACGTCCTGATGGACCCGAACCACCTCGACCGCCTGGACGTGGAGCCCCTGCCGGAGTGAGGTGCGAGGCCTCCCCGCCGACCGCCCGGCGGGGATCACCCCTCCCGTACGCGCGGAAGCGGAGCCGGACGGACGCTCCCCGCCCCGTCCGAACCCGCCTCTGCCGGGAGCGCGCGGCGGGTTCGGACGGGCGAGAGGAAGACCGGGAGGAAGGCGCAGGCGAGCAGGGAGCCGCCCACCCACAGGGTGACGTGGAGACCGACGAGTTCGCCGAGGAGGCCCGAGATCGCTGCGCCGATCGCGATGGCGCCGGTGAGCAGGAAGCGGAAGGTCGCGTTCATGCGGCCGAGCAGCACGTCCGGGGTCATCCGCTGACGCAGGCTCACGCCGAGGACGTTGTCCATCCCGGTCTTGAACATGGCGCACAGCCACCCCGCGCCCGCGACCCAGAGCCAGGGGCCGTGCCCGACGAGCGGGACGAGGAGGCCGGCGGGAGCGAGTACGAGCCCGGCGAGACCGAGCGTGCGGCCGAAGCCGAGGCGGGCCGCCACGGCGCGGGCGCAGCGGGCGCCGAGCAGCAGGCCGACGCCGCCGGCCGCCCAGTAGAGACCGAGAACGCCTGCGGAGAGCCCCAGTTCGCGGACGAAGAGGACCGGCATCATCGTGTTGAGTATCTGTGAGCCGAGGTTGGTGAGCGAGGCGGACAGGGCGAGCGCCCGCAGCTCCCTGTGTCCGAGGACGTGCCGTACGCCCGTGGCGATCTGGGTCCGCAGCGGCTCCCGCATCGAGTGGGGCGAGGCAGCAGGGGCAGCCGTCTCCTTGAGCCACAGGAGCCGTACGGCGGAGGCCAGATGGCTCACGGCGGTGACCACCACCGCGAGGGGCGCGGTGAGCAGCTGGACCAGGCCGCCGCCCGCCCCGCGGCCGGCCACGTTGGTGACGGCCATCAGGCTGACCATGGCGGCGTTGGCGGGGACCAGTCCGTCGCGGCCGACGAACCGGGGCAGGATGCTCTGGCCGGTGACGTCGTAGAAGACGGTGGCGCAGCCGCTGAGCAGTACGACGGCGTACAACTGCGCGAGGGTCAGGGCGTCGCACCACCAGGCGACGGGCACGGAGGCCAGGAGCAGCCCACGGGCCGCGTCCGCCACGATCAGCATCCGGCGCTGCGGCAGCCGGTCCACCCACGCCCCCGCGGGAAGGCCGATGAGAAGGAAGGCGAGGGTGGAGAGGGTCGCGAGCGCCCCGACCTCGCCGGGGCTCGCGTCCAGCGCCTCGACGGCGATCAGCGGAACGGCCACGTATCCGACGTTGGTGCCGAGTTGGCTGAGGACGGCCGCGGAGAAGAGCGTACGGAAGTCGGGGACGCGCCAGGGTGAGTCGGATCGCATGCCCTCGAACCTGCCGCACCCCGAAGCATCAGCACAATCAAATTGTTCTACGGCAACACTTAAGCACTCCTACCCTATGGCGGCCCCGACCGCCCCCGTCTCTACGACGCCTGCGTCCCGTAACCGAGCACGCTGCGCGACCTTCCGATCCGCATAAGCCCAAGCCGGGCCCGAGGGCTACGAGGCTCACGCGTTCGAGGACTGCCAGAAAGTACGTGCGCGACGGCCGGATGCGCGACCGCGACCTGGCATCTCCGGCCCTCTGCCACGAGTTGGCCTTCGTCACCAGCACGGCCACCAGGGGGCGCGCGGCGGGACCTCTGGGCTGACGCACCAACAGAAGAAAGGTCGCGGAATAGCAAAAGCCCCAGGTCACGGCGAGTGAGTCCTGAGGCTTCCACAGAGCCGCCTTCGGGATTCGAACCCGAGACCTACGCATTACGAGGGCCCGCAAGATCATCCCGGGTGGTGCTGAGCGGTGCCGCTCAATCCCGTTTCCGCTGATCAGAGGCTTGCCGCATTGATCAACGTGATGCCTGGTCCGCCCCGGTGCCGCCCAGTCCGCTCACGCAGCGCTCACGCAACAAGGTTGATCATTCTGGCTTGGCAAGCGCGATCAGGGACTCCCACGACCCCCTGGCATCCTTGATGATCTTCTCGGTCGCGAAGATGTACCGCCACGTGCCGAACTCGCCATAGTCCCGGACGAAGCGTGCCCAATCCTCAGCAGCTCGCCGCTTCTCCAACACCTCGGGATCATTCGCTCGGTCGTTAGCCTTGCCTTCCACGACCCAGTACGTTCCCTCGGCGTCGAGGACGATGAAGTCCGGATAGTACTTCTTCCCGTTGTCCCGCTCGATCCAGATGGGACCCGGGTCGTAGTTGCGCAGCCACCACTGGACGCTAGGGCTCGCGTCAAACAGGTGCGCCATGGCGTACTCGGTGCTGCCGGCATCGAAGGAAGCAACCGGTTCGACCGAGTGCTCCCAGCCCTCGTACCAAAGGTCCTTACGGAAATCCGCCCACTTGCTGACGACGTTCGAGGGCATGGGCGGCGGCGGAACAGTCGGGACGTCTACCGGCCGGAAGGCGTATGCGGGCTGGAGCTTACGGGTGTCGTAGGCAGTCTTGACCAACTTGCCGAGGGCAGTGGCTGCCTGGGCGGCACGCAGTTCACCCCACTCGTGCTCCTGGTCTTCCGCGGTGACGCCGGCTCCCGCCAAGAACTCGCGGACAACGCGTTCGGCCGCTCGGGATTCGGCAAGCGTCTCCTCCACGTAACCGCTGTTCCAGATCCGCCCAAAGAGATCGTTGCGGAGCTCGGAGACTGAGATGAACTTCTGGGTGGCGTCAACCGATTCGGCTGCCGTCACGAACGTGTCCACCTTGCTGTCCATGCCACGCTGTGCGTCGACCGCCTGCCGCACCAACGGGACCTTGAACTCGTGCTTGTACGCGGCGCCCTCAGACCGCGCGGCCGCGTTGTCGATGTAGCTGAAGGAGAAACGAACAGGAAGAATCTCCCGCTCACGCCTGGGGAAGCGGATCGTCGGCGCACCGGGGACCTTGGCGCGAAGCGTTGCGACGGCCTTCGTGTCACGCTTGCCTTGGGCCATGACAGCGTCAAACGACTCCACATGCAGCAACGGAGAGCCGTCCACCAAGTCGTCACCGATGACACGCGGACGGGACGTAAAGGTCAGGATCTGCTGCTCATCGCCGCTGCTCGGCTGGTTCGCAACAGGGGCCGGCTGCGGACGGTCCTTGTCCAGGTCACCGCCATCAGCGGGCAGAACCTGTTGCAGCAGCGCGTCCTTGTTGGCCAGCAACTGCCGGTAGGACTCGTGGGCAACGAGGTCAACCGTGTCCACCATGGGGGTACCAACCCGGCGCCCGTAAGGCAACCGCAGCCCTCGGCCGAGGACCTGCTCCGTCAGGGTCTCCGACGCGAGAGCGCGCAGGCCGACGATGACCCCAATGTTCTTGACGTCCCAGCCTTCCTTCAGCTTGTTCACCGAGACCACGACGCGCACCGGCGAGTCGGCCTCTTCCACCTCAGCCAAGGCCCGCAGTGCGGTGTCGCTCGACTGCGAGGTGATGGTGAGCACCTGCCCCTCGTCGGGAAACATGTCGTCGGCTGTCAGCCTGTTCGCGACACGCTCGGCGTCGGGGATGTCACGGCATACCACGAACAGCACAGGGTGCACCGGGGTCCTGCCCTGTGCTTCTGCCCAGGCAGTCCATGCGGCGTCCTTTATCCGCAGCAGGTGGCAAGCGTCGGCAAGGACCGTGCTCTCGTCCTTCCGGCCATCCGGGCGGTAGACGATCACAGGGATCTTCACGAAGCCGTCGGCAATGGCCTCGGCGAGGGAGTACTGGAAGATCGGCTTGACACCTGGTGCAGGTGTTGCGGTGAGTCCGACGACTGCCCGCGCGCCCAGGTCCTCGATGGCCTGGTTGAACGACTTGGCCCTTGAGCTGTAGACGTGGTGCTCGTCCGCGATGACGACGAGGTCCTCTACCTGCTGAAGGTGCTGGTAGAGACCCGTGCCGATGAACTCGTCTCGGGCCCGGACCCGCCTGGACGTCTTGTCGCTGGGCCGGATCAACTGCTGCACGTTGAAGACGAACAGCTTCGTAACAGTGTCGTCGTGCAGGGCGTCGCCCACCTGTCCTCGGGAGAAGTTCTCCGAGGTGATCACCAACGGCTCGACGTCACTACCGTTCACAAACTTCGCATGCCCAGGAGTGAAGTTGGCGACCGTCTTGTCTTGGATCGTCGTGCCGGGCGTGACGACCAGGATGTTCCGAACTCCTTGCGCGGCCAGGTAGTCCACCAGGCCGGCAAGGATGTACGTCTTACCGACGCCCGTCGCCAGGTCGCACACCACTTCGCGGCCGTCCCCGTCCGCGATAGCTTCGGCAACCGCACGAACGGCCGACGCATTGGGTGCCCGAAGGTCCAACCTCGCCGCGATGTCGTCCACGAGCGAGGCGTCGTAGTCGATCCAGGTCATCGCACAGCCTTCCCGCGACGCACCAGGTCGCGAGGCGCCTTAAGCACCTTGGACCCCCGGCTCAGCTCCGCAATGAGACTCTCAGCTTCGGGCGTGACGCCCCTGCCGACGATCACTGCTCGTTCTCCCTCGTCCAAATGCCCAATAACACCTCGGGCCACAACCTCGTCCACGACGCCGTCGACAATGGCCAGCCGAGCACGTCCCTTCGTGCCGCAGAACGGCCCACCGTCGGCGCTGTCGTACATGAAGCCCAACTGGGCTGCGACGACGGCAGCAAAGTCTTCGCCCTTGACCCAATCCGCGAGGAAGACTCGGCCATCGACGATCTCGAACGCGGACGGCGATGCCTTGAGGCTCCTGAAGCCCCCTCCGCCTTCCCATCCAACGGTCTTCGTGATGCCCCCCGGGTCGTCGCCGGCGACGACCTTCTCCAAACGGGGATGGGTGAAGGTCTCAGCCGTCTCTTCGAGGATCTCGGCAGTCACCCAACGGCGTCCCATCTTGTGCGCTACGGCAGCGGTGGTGCCCGAGCCAGCGAACACATCGACGACAACGTCGCCCGGGTCAGTGGCGATCTGGATCACGCGCTTCAAGAGAGCCTCAGGCTTCGGGGTCGAGAAGATCCGCGACCGGTCGAAGAGCTTGGTCACCTCGGCCTTCGCCTGGCGGTTGTCGCCGACCTCGTCGTGGGTCCAGAAGGTGGTAGGTACGAGGCCACCCAGTTCCGACTGGAAACGCTTTCGGAACGGGAAGGTACGCCCCGTCTTCCCCCACCAGAGCCGGTTGTCCTCACGCAGTGCGTCGAATGTCTCCCTTGAGCACGACCACCAACGGTTGCCTCGCGGGGAAAACACATCGCCGTGTGGACCGACCACCTCATAGCGGCCGTCCTCGTATGCGTGGGAGGCCGTGAGGTCCGACCTGCGCCAGGGGCCACGAGGGTCGTTGTCCGGGTTCCAGAACTCCTGGTCGCTCAGCTCGGTGCGATCGATCTTGTTGAGCACAAGATCACTCTTGGAGCGGGCGTAGACGAGGAGGTAGTCATGCACCGAGGAGAGGTGCTGGGCGGAGTTGTTGCGAGCGTGGATCTTCTGCCAGACGACAGTCCCGACGAAGTTGCCACGTCCGAAGACCTCGTCCATGAGAACGCGGCAGTACGCCATCTCAGCATCGTCCAGATGCACCCAGACCGATCCGCCAGGGGCAAGAAGGTCACGGATAAGCACAAGTCGGTCACGCATCATCGTGAGCCACACAGAATGCTCGAGCGCGTCGTCGTAGTGCTGGAAAGCCTGGCCCGTGTTGAACGGCGGATCGATGTAGACGAGCTTTACCTTGCCGCGGTAGTGATCACCGTACTCTGGGTTACGAACCAGGGCGTGCAGGGCGTCATAGCTGTCGCCGTGAATGAGAAGGTTGTCCGCTGCCGTGCCGGTGACATCGCCGGCCTTGCCGGTTTCCTGCAATAGCCGGACTTCGGTAACCCGCGGGTCTTGCCGTGAAACCCACTCGTATCCACCGTCCGCCGTGTTCCGCAGGGCCTCGTCCCTGCCGACCCACGACAGGGTCAGACGCCCATTCGTCACCCGCGACCACTCCCATGCACCTCGATCGGTCCGCGATGTCAAACGCGGACCACAACACTCACTGCAAAGGTACCGGCCGCCGCCGACAGCGACCGACGGTTGCGAGTCGTCGGTGATGCGGTTCTGCGGATAGGCACCGTCCGGAGGGTGCAGTGTGCGGTGCCTCACAGCCTCAGGCCGGCCTTGATAGGGCTACGAGGTACAGCGCCCTGACGCTGATGTGACTGCCGTGTGGTGATCAGCAGGGGTCCTACAGATCGCGAAGCGCTACGAGAGCTCGCCCCATCACGAGTGGGGTGATCTCTGGGCCGCCCGACTCTCTGAGCGCAGCCCTCGGATGGCTGGGCACTTCGGCCCAGACGACCTTCCCAGTGAGCGGCTGCGTGGGGAAGTAGCCCCAGCGGTTGGCCATTGCCTGGATAAGGACGAGTCCACGGCCCCCGGTGGCCCTGGCGTCGTCAGCGCGAGGTACCGGCGGTCGGGGGTCAGGGTCACTGACCGCGAGGATGATGCCGCCGTCGGTAGGCCAGAGCCTGAGCAGGATCGTGCCGATGCTGGCAGATTCGGCGGCCGTTTCCGCGATCTCGGCGAGGCGGGCGTGCTGGATGGCGTTGGTGGCCAGCTCCGAGACGAGGAGCCGGGCGACCTCGATGCCCTCGGCGGGAAAGCGCCAGCGCTGGAGGATGTCGACAGTGTGGCGGCGGGCCCAGGCGACGGCGTTGGGGGTGGCGGCGAGGGTCAGTTCGCTGGTGGGCAATGGGACCTGGTTCATGCGGGTGGCTCCCTCGGCGGCGTGGCCGGGCGGGTGCGGCGCTGTGGCGTGGATGGAGGCCCGCGAGGCCGGGACGGCTAGGGACGGGGCGTCTCGGCCTCGCGGGCAGTTTGAGGGGCTTACTTCGTGGCGACGACGTAGACGCTGCCCCAGCGGCGCTTCGGGTTGGCCATGGTGGGGTCGAAGGTCCAGGGCTCGACGGTGGTGAAGCCGGCCTCGGTGAAGAGCTGGACGAGCTTCTCGTGGTCGTAGGCCCACAGGTGCGGGGTGTAAGTGGGGTCGTCGTCCTGGTCGCGGAAGACGAGGTTCACGAGGTCGAGCCGCGTGTTGATGTCGCCGCGGCAGTCGCGCTTGGCGTACCAGCGCTCGATCGTCTCGTCGGAGGTGTCCATGGGGCCGGGGTACTGGCGCAGGGCGAAGGCGGCGTCGGGGACGCCGGTGATGATCCGGCCGCCCGGCACGAGGACGCGGCGGGCTTCGCGGACGTAGTGCTTGGCGGAGCGCGGGTAGTCGATGTGCTCCAGGAAGTGTTCGGAGAAGATCTCGTCGGTGCTGTCGTCCTGGAGGGGGATGCCCTCGCGGATGTCCCAGAGGAGGTCGGCCGGCGGCACGAGGTCGATGTTGAAGAAGCCGTCGATGCGGTGGGCTCCGCCGCCGATCTGCACCTTGGCGGGCTTGTCGTCGATGCGGCCGTTGGGCCAGGCGCGCCGGCTGGCGTGGTGGTAGCGGTGGAGCTCGATCTCCTTGGCGGCGGCCCGGAGGGTGCGGGCGAGGCCATGGGTGGTGGCGGTGTCGGCGAGGACCGAGGCGATCTGTTCGCCGAGGAGGTCGACGGAGGGCATGCCGGAGGGACTCATCACGATCTCCTACGTGTGAGGTTGCTCGGGGTGGGGTGGGCCGCGAATGGCGGCGGCGGTGATCAGGCGGCGCTGGGCGCGGGGGCGGTCCACTGGTTGTTGCGCATGAGGGTGTACTTGATGTCCACGAGGCGCGGGGCGATGGTCAGCGCGAGCTCCTCGGCCGGGTGGAGGTGGCCCGTGTCGTCCTGCTCGGCGCGCCAGACGCGGTAGTCGAGGTTGGGGTAGGCCGGGTTGATGCCGATCTCGCCCTTGGGCATCGTGCCGTTGAACGGGGCGACGATGTCCATGTGGTTCCAGTAGTTCCAGGCTTGCAGCGCCTTGTGCTGGTCGAAGTAGAAGTAGAAGTCGGGGTACCGGCCGAAGGTGCGCAGTTCCCGGTGGATGAGGTGACCGAGGAGCGGTCCGAGCTGCGTGGCCAGGGAGTCGAACTCCCAGCGCGTGTGGTGCCACGCTTCGGGGGCGTCGCCGGGCGCGAAGAGGCGGGCGGCGACGAGGTAGCTGATCCGCTCGACCAGGTACGCGCTCGCGTGGCTGGTGTCGATGGTCGGGTCGACTCGGTGGATGAGCGCGGTCAGCTGCTTCGGACGGGGACGGAACCTCGCGAGGTCGAACTTGCCTTCCATCGCGGGGAAGGAGACGAACAGCATCTCCTTGTACAGCCAGTTGTTCAGCTCGCCGAGCTCGGCCAGGCGCCGGGTGTGGCGGGAGGCCGAGTGGAGCATCAGGTACTCGGCGACTGCTTCGAAGTACAGGTAGCCGAGGATCGGCAGCCGGGGGATCGTCTCGTCGAGCAGCTTGAGGAACGGCTCGGCGTCGACCTGGGTGCCCTGGTAGGCGACAGCGGCAGCGGTGGCGAGGAACGCGGCCGAGTTCTTGACCCGGCTGACGACGGTCTCGTGAAGCTGGTGCCGCTCGTTCTTACTCAGCAGGTATTCGAGGTGGCTGTAGATCTGCAGGTGGATGAGGCCCAACCGCAGGTAGTCCACGCCGGCGAGACCGCGATACGCCTGCGACGGGGTGTCGATCTCGAAGATCAGCGGGGTGGGGACGCGATCGGTGACGCCGAGCTTGGCCAGGAAGGCCGGCGCTTCCTTGGTCAGGACGTAGGCGCCGAGGTTGTGCATGCGGAAGCCCTGGTCGGTCGAGGTGAGCGGCGCGCAGTAGATGCTTCCGACGAGGCAGCCGCCCGACGGGTAGAGCACTCCCTGCCGACTGATCTCCTCCAGGGCGTGGGTGACGTGCAGCAGGTGCAGCTTGTCGTTTCCGCTCAGGGCCTCGAAGAGGGCGTTCTGCCGAAGCAGGTGGCCGTTCGGGGTCTCCTCGGCGAGACGTCGGTCCCAACCCGCGGCCTGGGTGGCAAGCGGGTCGGTGTGGTCGGAGGGGCTGGGGATGAGGGTGGAGTCGAAGAAGGCGTGGGCGTCGGCCCACAGGTGGTAGGCGTCGAGGAAGTCCATGGTCAGACCAGCCCCTTCTCGGCGAGCGCGTAGCGGACAGCCGCGGTGCCGCTGGCACCGGCGAGGTAGGCCCGCTCCGAGACCAGGACAAGGTCGAAGGCGAGGCCGCGCAGCTGGTCGAAGGCGGGCTCACGGACGTACCGGGACTCCGGCCACCACTTCAGCTTGGGCAAGCGATATCGGTCCAGGGCATCGGCGGCCTTGACCAGGTCGGTGATGCGCTCGGCCCGGGCGTGGTCGGACCTGTCGTCCGCAGTGAACGCCTCGTACGGAATGTCGTGCAGTCGGACGGCGGTGGCCGCCTGCACGATCCGCCGGGGTGTGGCGGCGAGGCCGAAGTGGCCCCAGACGGTGTCGGCGTTCGCGGCGAGCCAGATAGCCCCGCGGGCGCCATGTCCGCAGTCGTCCTGGTCGTGGCGCCGCTGGCAGTCGTGTACAGCGGCGGCGAGGATCGCCGTGGCCGCATCGGCGTCGTCGAGGTCGTTCGCCTCGGCGAGGACGGCGGCGAGCGCCGCCGTCCTCATGGCGTGCCGGACGCCGTGGAGCGATGTGTACAGGCGGGGGTCGGCCCACCACCGGGTGGGCAGCCCGCCGTGCGCGAGCAGCTCCTTCGACTGCGGGCGCAAGGCCGGCCGCGTTGCCGGCGGGAGGTCGGGCCTGTGGTCGCTGATCCACGCGATGGTGGCGTGGTCCATGTGCTGGTGGAGCGGGAGCTGCCCTCGGGCAGCCAGGTCGATCAGACTTGCGGTCAACGGGGTCGTGCTCACTCGTGCCCACCCCCTTGGTGGTCTCCGCGGTGATGTTCCCTACCGGATCGGCGCAGCCTGCTGCTCGCGCTCCTTGCGCTCCTTCTCGGCCGACTCGAAGGCAGCGGTGAAGTCGGCCAGCTCCTGCTCCGTCATCAGGGTCACGCCGAGCGTCGTGGCGACGTCCGTGATCTTGGCCTCGGCCTCGGCGCGAGCGGCGTCCGGGGCGCCGTCCTCCAGCAGGACCTCGAACTCGGCGTGGTAGCCCCACGCCTCGCTCCACTTGACCGCGATCTCGACGTCGTCGAGGCGGAAGTTGTGACGGAAGTTGAACGCCTCGTGCATCGCCGCCTCGAACCCGAGGGCGTTGAACACCTTCACCGCGGCGGGAACGTCGGAGGGGGCGATGGCGAACTCGGTCTCCACGAAGGCCGCACCCTGCCCGATCTTGCTCCCCTTCAGGGTGATCTTGGCAGTGCCGGCGGCGCTGTTGTCGGTGACCTTCAGGAGCTGGTCGGGCAGCACGTAGAAGTAGATGTGCTTGTCGTCGGGGCCCAGGTCCTCCCCGTCCGCCTTCAGGCGGGTGACGAGCTGGTCGTGGACCTCCTTGGTGAAGCGGGCGCGCATCTCGATCTCGACGGCCACGGTGCTGCTGCCTCCTCGTTTCAGGCATGGCGAAGCCAGCCGGACCCTGCCGCGAGGGGGCTGTCCGGTCGGGCGATCGCTATGGGGTTGATGGTCGAACGTGGGGTGATGCGGCCGATGCGGGTGCCGGCCGCATCACCCCGGTGATGCGGCGGGTGTCAGCCGAGGGTGCCGAAGCGCTCTTCGACCACACCCGAGTGCAGGTACGTCGGCAGCTGGACGCCTCCCACCGACGTACGGCCGGTGGCGACCTGCTCCTCCGTCTCGCTGGGGAAGTCCTCCAGCAGACGCAGGCACTGCTGGGCCCATTCCTGCGACGCGGGCCAGTCGCCCAGGTCGCGGTGGCGCACGGCCAGGGCGTACGCGGTCTCGGTGGCGGCCCACCGGTCGGTCGCCAGCTCACGCTGGAAGATCGACTCCAGCTCGTCGGTGGAGGCCAGGCGGGTCTGGTTGGTCATGGTGCCCTCTCGGTTCAAACGGTCGTGCCCCAGTGGTGATCAACGCCCTGGCGTACCCGTGGTGACGCCGTGACCCGCTGCTAGTACGTGTAGATCTCGGCCAGCGTCTTGTAGTCCTGCAGCTCGTCCTTGTCGAACCACAGCTCCACCTCCTGCTTGGCCTCCTCCGCGTTGCCGGAGGCATGCACGAGGTTCGCGACCGCCTTGCCAGAGGCGATGCTGGCTGCCGCGCTGTAGTGCGAGAAGTCGCCTCGCACCGTGCCGGCCGGAGCCTGGTTCGGGTACGTGCTGCCGACGATCTTGCGGACGGTGGCGATGGCGTCGAAGCCCTCCAGCACCAGGGCGATAACCGGCCCCTGCTGCATGAACGTCGCCGTGAGGTTGTAGACCTCCGACCCCAGTCGCTCTTCAAGATCGAAATAGTGCTTGCGGGTGAACTCCTCGTCCATCCACTTCATCTTGGTGCCGACGATCTTCAGCGCGGCGTCTTCGAATCGCGTGATGATCCTTCCTGCCAGGCCACGCGCCAGCGCATCGGGCTTGAGCAGGACGAGCGTGCGCTCGACAGTGTGTGCCTGAACCTCGGCCATTGACTCCCTTTCGCCTTGCTAGCAACCGAACATGACGGACGATCAGCCGTCATCTGCTGAGGTTACCGGCGCTGGCAGGGCGGTTCGGGCATGCGGGCAATGCCCCGGACGGGCGAATGCCGGCCAAGGTGTGGCCGATCAGCTCATCGAGAGGCCCGATTCGGCCAACTTCTCTTTCTCCGCTATCCGCTGGGGTTACGCACCTAGAATCTCCCTGTGGTCGTCTGGCGCTCTCGCGCCTCTCATACGCCTCCCAGGGACTGAGCCTTCGATGGGTGATTCCTTGGCCCCTGGTGACTCCGATTCTTCCGGGGCCCTTCCCGCGTGACCATGAAGTGCCAGTGCAGTGGGAGTGCACTTTCGGCGCGCGGATTCCTGCACCGGGGCGGCGACAAGGGGACGGTCTTGTGGACGTGATCGAGCGCTGGAGCGGCCGGTACGCCTGCCTGCTGCAGTCCGCCCTACGACTCGGAAACGAACAGTTCGCCGCACAACTGGGCATCGCCGTGAGAACGGTGGCCACCTGGCACGCCGACGCGTCCGTCGTGCCTCGCAGGGAGATGCAGCAGCTCCTCGACACGGCCCATGAGCAGGCTCCTCCGGCCGCCCGACAGCGCTTCGCGCTCCTGCTGGCGAAGGAACAGGCCCCCGCGGACTCGACACCGTCAGGCGCTCAGGCGCTGCGGGTGGCCATCGCGGTGGTCGCCCGCGACAGCGATGTCCTCCTGGTGTGCCGACGGGACGACGACGCCGCTGGAATCACGTGGCAGTTCCCGGCCGGCGTCATCAAGCCGGGCGGCAAGGCGGAGACCACCACCGTGCGGGAGACCTTGGACGAGACGGGTGTCCACTGCGCGATCCGGCAGCACCTCGGGAACCGCCTTCACCCCGTAACCGGCGTGCTGTGCGAGTACTTCCTGTGCGAGTACCTGGCCGGCGAGGCCACGAACAGCGACGCGGCCGAGAACATCGACGTCATGTGGGTCCCCAGAAACTCGGTGCCCCGCTTCATCCCCGTCGATACGATCTTCCCACCCATCCTGGCCGTCCTGGAGGAGCAGACGTGACGAACCAGAACACGGACGAGCGCCCGGGCATCGCCGCCGCCATCGTCGTGAACGAGGGACGCGTGCTGATGGTGCGCCGCCGGGTCAGCGAGGGACAGCTCTCCTGGCAGTTCCCGGCCGGAGAGGTCGAGCCCGGCGAGGCCCGCGAGGACGCCGCCGTGCGAGAGACCCAGGAGGAGACCGGGCTGACCGTGGCGGCCGTGAAGCTGCTCGGCGAGCGTGTCCACCCGAAGACGGGCCGGCTGATGTCGTACACCGCGTGCGAGATGCTGGGCGGTACCGCCCACGTGGCGGACACCGAGGAGCTGGCCGAACTGGCCTGGGTCGCCCATGGTGAGATCCCGGAGTACGTGCCGTACGGACTGTTCGAGCCGGTGCAGGACTACCTCGACGTGACCCTGCTCTCCTGAGTGGACGTTAAGTCCGTTTCTGGTAGCGGCCTCGTCCGGGTTGGGTGAGGAAGCCTTGGCGGGTGAGGCGTCCGAGGCGGCTGCGGGTGA
>NZ_JBHUYJ010000022.1:80248-89223 GCF_042668715.1 Streptomyces sp. NPDC057271 | reverse complement strand
GGAAACCGATCATGGCGACGGCCTGCGCGGCCGCCACGGCCGTCGGCAGAGCGGTCGGGTCCGCCAGACCGATGTCTTCGCTGGCCGAGATCATCAGCCGGCGGGCGATGAACCGGGGGTCCTCCCCCGCCTCGATCATCCGGGCCAGATAGTGCAGCGCCGCGTCCACGTCCGAGCCGCGGATCGACTTGATGAGCGCACTGGCCACGTCGTAGTGCTGGTCACCGTCCCGGTCGTACGTCACCGCCGCACGGTCGACGGTCTCCTCGACCGTCTGGAGGGTGATCTCCGGCTCGCCCTTGGCGAGGGCCGAGCCCGCGGCCGCCTCCAGGGCGGTCAGCGCGCGCCGGGCGTCGCCGCCGGCGACCCGCAGCAGATGCGCCTCGGCGTCCTCGGGCAGGGTGACCGCGCCACCGAGCCCCCGGTCCTCGGTGAGCGCCCGCTTGAGCAGATCGCGCAGGTCGTCGTCGGTGAGCGGTTCGAGCGTGAGCAGCAGGGAGCGGGAGAGCAGCGGCGAGATGACCGAGAAGTACGGGTTCTCGGTCGTCGCCGCGATGAGCGTCACCCAGCGGTTCTCCACCGCCGGGAGCAGCGAGTCCTGCTGTGCCTTGGAGAAGCGGTGGATCTCGTCGAGGAAGAGGACGGTCTCCTTGCCGAAGCCTCCGGCCGCGCGCCGCGCGCCCTCGATGACGGCCCGGACCTCCTTGACGCCCGCGGTGATCGCGGAGAGCTCCACGAAGCGCTTGTCGGTCGCCTTCGAGACCACGTACGCCAGGGTCGTCTTCCCGATTCCCGGCGGACCCCAGAGGATCACGGACGAGGCGCCCGCCGGGCCTCCGTCGCCCTCGCCGACGAGCCGCCGCAGCGGCGAGCCCCGCTTCAGCAGATGCTGCTGGCCGAGGACCTCGTCCAGGGTGCGCGGACGCATCCGTACAGCCAGGGGGCTGCTGGACGGGTCCTTCTCCTGGCGCTCTTCGGCGGCTGCGGTAAAGAGGTCGGGCTCCACGTCATGAAGCCTAAGTCAGAGCACTGACAGCGCGGCCCTCGCCCGTCAGCCCGTCAGCTCGTCCAGAAGTCCCACCATCGCGTGAGGATCAGCATGCCGATGATCCCGATGTGCAGGACGGGGAGCACCCAGGTGAACTCGTCGAAGAAGGTCCGCAGGCCCTGGGGCGCCGGGATGACGCCGTTGCGGACGTTGTGCGAGGTCACGTACCAGAACATGATGATCGTGGCGGCCCAGGCCAGGCAGCACCAGAGGCAGAGCGCGTTGATCTCGTAGAGCGACTGCTGCATGAGCCAGGTGCAGAACCCGACGCCGAACAACGTGCCGGCGTTCAGGCCGAGCCAGTACCAGCGGCGGTAGCGGGCGCCCGCGAGGAGGCCGACGCCGATCGCGATCACCATGGCGTACGTGACGAGGCCGAGCATCGGGTTCGGGAAGCCGAAGACCGAGGCCTGGTCGCTCTTCATGATGTTGCCGCAGGAGACGATGGGGTTGAGGCTGCAGCCGGGGGTGAAGTTCGGGTCCTCGAGCAGCTTGAACTTGTCGATCGTGATGACCCATGCGGCGAGCAGACCGGCGGCACCGGTGATCACCAGCAGCCAGGCCAGGGCACGGCTCGCGCCGCTGGTGCCGCGCGCCGACTCGTCAACCGCCGTGTCTGTCATATCCCCGATCCATCACTCGCGGGCTTGTGGCCACGGCCATTCTGCCGTACGGGGCCCACTCTCCACCGTTCGGTGGACATAAGGACGGCCGGGGCCGTCCGCGCGAAGCGGCCGGTCCCTGGTCGTCCTTGTGCCTTGTGCCTCGCGTGCCCGTGCCCTCGTCAGGCCAGCCTTGCCCGGACGGTGCCGACCAGCGCGTCCAGGGCCACCGGCTCCTGCTCTCCGGACTCCATGTCCTTGAGCTGGACCACGCCCTCGGCCAGGTCCCGCTCACCGGCGACGACGGCGAATCGGGCACCCGAGCGGTTCGCGTCCTTCATCGCGCCCTTGAGGCCCTTGCCGCCGAACGCGAAGTCGGCCGCCACGCCCGCCTTGCGGAGTTCGGTGACCTTCCCGAACAGGACACGGCGGGCCTCGTCGCCGAGTGCGACAGCGAAGACGCTGGTCGCCGCCGGGATGTCCAGTTCGACGCCCTCGGCCTCCAGGGCCAGCACCGTACGGTCCACGCCGAGCGCCCAGCCGACCGACGGGAGCACCGGTCCGCCGATCATCTCGGAGAGGCCGTCGTACCGACCGCCGCCGCCGACCGCGGACTGCGAGCCCAGACCGTCGTGGACGAACTCGAAGGTCGTCCGCGTGTAGTAGTCCAGGCCGCGCACCAGCTTGGCGTCGTCCTCGAAGGCGACGCCCGCCGCGGTGATCAGGGCGCGCACCTCCTCGTGGTACGCCTTGCACGCGTCGCACAGGTAGTCGCGGAGCAGCGGCGCGCCGACGAGCTGCTTCTGCACGGACTCGCGCTTGTCGTCGAGGACCCGGAGCGGGTTGATCTCGGCCCGGCGCAGCGTCTCCTCGTCGAGATCGAGGCCGCGCAGGAAGGTCTGCAGCGCCTCCCGGTAGACGGGACGGCACTCCTTGTCGCCGAGCGAGTTCAGCAGGATGCGGAAGTTCCGCAGGCCCAGCGAGCGGTACGCGTCGTCGGCCAGGATGATCAGCTCGGCGTCGAGCGCAGGGTCCTCGGCGCCGATCGCCTCGGCGCCGACCTGGGAGAAGTGCCTGTAGCGGCCCTTCTGCGGGCGCTCGTAGCGGTAGTACGAGCCGGAGTACCAGAGCTTCACCGGCAGGTTGCCCTGCTTGTGCAGGCTGGCCTCCAGGGCCGCGCGCAGCACCGAGGCCGTGCCTTCGGGGCGCAGCGCCAGCTCGGAGCCGCCCTTGGTGGTGAGGGTGTACATCTCCTTGGTGACGATGTCGGTGGACTCGCCGACACCGCGCGCGAAGAGGTTGACGTCCTCGAAGCCGGGCGTCTCGATGTAGCCGTAGCCGGACTTGCGCAGCGGTCCCGAGATGGCGTCCCGTACCGCCAGGTACTTCGCGGAGTACGGCGGAATCAGGTCGTACGTGCCCTTGGGGGCCTTGAAGGTGCTCAACGTAGTCTCGTCACATTCCTCGTCGGGGAGCCTTCGCGCTCCCGAGGCCGGCGGCCACGTCCCGCAGGTACGGGTTCGTGGCGCGCTCCTGGCCGATGGTCGTCTGGGGACCGTGTCCCGACAGCACCACGGTCGAGTTGTCGAGCGGCAGGCACACGCGGGCCAGCGATTCGAGCATCTCGTCCATGTCACCGCCGGGCAGGTCGGTGCGTCCGATGGAGCCGGCGAAGAGCAGATCGCCCGAGAAGAACACGGAGGGGATCTCCGTGGTCTGCGGCATCTGGAAGGTCACCGACCCCTTGGTATGACCGGGCGCATGGGCGACGGAGAACTCCATCCCGGCGAGGTCGAGCGTGGCGCCGTCGGTGAGTTCGTGCACGTCGTCCGGCTCGCCCACGGTCAGCTCGCCCATGAGAGGCATCCCGATGGAGCGGCCGAGGGCCTTCTCCGGGTCGCTCATCATGTACCGGTCGGCGGGGTGGATCCACGCGGGTACGTCATGGGCGCCGCAGACCGGGACGACGGAGGCGACGTGGTCGATGTGTCCATGGGTGAGGACCACGGCGACAGGCTTGAGCCGATGCTTCTTCAGCGTCTCCTCGACACCCTGGGCGGCCTGGTGGCCCGGGTCGATGATGACGCACTCCTCGCCTGCGGCGGGGGCGACCAGATAGCAGTTGGTCCCCCAGGCCCCGGCGGGGAACCCGGCAATCAGCACGATCGTCCTTAAATGTCGTCCGGCACGGGGTGCGGCGGAGCGGAAGCGGCAGATCAGAGCCTACCGGCGCTGCGTATTCCACAGCCAACCCGTATACGGTACGGGCACACCCGGCCAGGACAGGAACAGTCGAGCGACAAGGAGCAGACCCGGTGGTCAGCAGCGATCAGCGGCGGCGGCAGCTCGCCAGGGAGAAGTACGAGCGTCAGCAGCAGCGGCGGCAGGAGGCCCGGCAGAAGGCCAGGCGCCGGAACACCGTGATCGCGGCCTCGCTCGCCGTCGTACTGGCCGCGGGCGGAGCGGTGTACGCGTCCGTCGCGCTGACCGACGACGGCAGCACCGCCGCGGCCGACGACGCGACGCCGAGCGACGCCGCGACGCCGACCCCCTCGGCGAGCGAGTCGAAGGCGCCGGAGCCGACCATGGCCATCGACAAGAAGGCCACGTACGCGATGTCCCTGAAGACGAACCGGGGCGACATCGGGATCACCATGGACGCGGCGAAGACCCCGCACACGGTGAACTCCTTCAAGCACCTCGCGGACAAGAAGTACTTCGACGGGACGAAGTGCCACCGGCTCACCACCGAGGGCATCTTCGTCCTCCAGTGCGGTGACCCGAAGGGCGACGGCACGGGCGGTCCCGGCTACACCATCCCGGACGAGAACCTGGACGCGCTGGGCAAGGCCGGCGCGGACGGTTCGGTGACCTTCCCCGCCGGGACGGTCGCGATGGCCAACACGATGCAGCCGGACACCGGCGGCAGTCAGTTCTTCCTCGTCTACAAGGACACGAAGCTGCCGCCTCAGTTCACCCCCTTCGGGAAGATCGACACGGCCGGGCTGAAGGTCGTCGAGGAGGTCGCCGAGGGCGGGGTCGAGGGCGGCGCCAAGGACGGCGCGCCCAAGACGGCCGTGACGATCGAGAAGGCCACGGTCGACAAGAGGTGACACACGGCGTGACCGTTGAATTTCGGTCGCGCGGAGAGCGGACAGCCGGGCGGCCGGTCGCCTAGATTGGCGTTGTGCAGCGCGGTCCTGTATCCGCGTTGTTGAGGGCGGGCGAGGCCCGCCGGGAACCTGTGGACGATGCCCAGGGGGCACAACCCCCTCGTCGGCATCATGTGGAGGAGGCGCTGTGAGCAGCGACCCGTGGGGCCGCGTCGACGAGACGGGCACCGTGTACGTGCGTACAGCCGAGGGCGAGAAGGTCGTCGGATCGTGGCAGGCCGGCACTCCCGAGGAGGCACTGGCCTACTTCGAGCGCAAGTACGAGGGCTTGGTTGTCGAGATCGGCCTCCTCGAGAAGAGGGTGAAGACCACCGACCTCTCGGCGAAGGACGCCACTGTCGCGATCGACCACATCCGGCAGCAGGTCGACGAGCATCACGCCGTGGGTGACCTCGCCGCGCTGACCGCTCGTCTCGACAAGCTGGTCGAGACGGTCGAGTCGCGCCGTGAGGAGCGCAAGGTCCAGAAGGCCAAGCAGGCCGACGAGGCGCGCGGCGCCAAGGAGGCCCTGGTCAAGGAGGCCGAGGAGCTGGCGCAGAGCGAGCAGTGGCGGGCGGCCGGCGAACGGCTGCGCGCGCTCGTGGACACCTGGAAGGGTCTGCCGAGGCTCGACCGGAAGTCCGACGACGAGCTGTGGCACCGCTTCTCGCACGCCCGCTCGGCGTTCTCCAAGCGCCGCAAGGCGCACTTCGCCTCGCTGGACGCACAGCGCGAGGAGGCCCGCAAGGCCAAGGAGAAGCTGGTCGCCGAGGCCGAGTCGCTGTCGAACTCCACGGACTGGGGTGGCACGGCCGCCCGCTACCGCGAGCTGATGGCGGAGTGGAAGGCCGTGGGTCGTGCGCAGCGCGAGCACGAGGACGACCTGTGGAACCGCTTCCGCGGGGCGCAGGACGTCTTCTTCGCGGCGCGCGGTGAGGTCTTCGCCGAGCGGGACGCGGAGCAGACCGAGAACCTCAAGCTGAAGGAGGAGCTCGCGACCGAGGCCGAGAAGCTGGTGCCGGTGACGGATCTGAAGGCGGCGCGCGCGGCCTTCCGCTCCATCAACGAGCGCTGGGAGGCCATCGGCCACGTGCCGCGCGACGCCCGGCCGAAGGTCGAGGGCCGGATGCACGCGGTGGAGCGGGCGATCCAGGAGTCCGAGGAGTCGGAGTGGCGCCGGACGAACCCGGAGGCGCGCGCGCGTGCCGCGGGTCTGACGGGCCAGCTGCAGGATGCCGTCGACAAGCTGCAGAAGCAGATCGACGCGGCCCGCGCGGCGGGCAACGACGCCAAGGCCGACAAGCTGGCGCGTGAGCTGGAGGGCCGCCAGGCGCTCCTCGACCAGGCCCTGAAGGGCCTGCAGGAGTTCGGCGGCTGATCCCGCGTACGTACGAGCTGGGCCCCGGTACCTCGCAGGAGGTACCGGGGCCCCTCTCGTAGGCGCTGTTACGGGCGCCGCGCCGAGGTGACGCGGTAGACGTCGTAGACGCCCTCCACGCCGCGGACGGCCTTCAGGACGTGGCCGAGGTGCTTCGGATCGCCCATCTCGAAGGTGAAGCGCGAGGTGGCCACCCGGTCGCGGGAGGTCTGGACGGCCGCCGACAGGATGTTGACGTGCTGGTCCGACAGGACACGGGTGACGTCCGAGAGCAGCCGGGAGCGGTCGAGGGCCTCGACCTGGATGGCGACCAGGAAGACCGAGGACTGCGTGGGCGCCCACTCGACCTCGAGGATGCGCTCCGGCTCGCGGGACAGCGAGTCCACGTTGACGCAGTCGCTGCGGTGGACCGAGACTCCGCTGCCGCGGGTGACGAAGCCGATGATCGGGTCGCCGGGTACGGGCGTACAGCAGCGGGCCAGCTTGACCCAGACGTCCTCGACGCCCTTGACGACGACACCGGGGTCGGCGCTGGAACGGCGCTTGGCGCGGCCGCGCGTGGGCGGGGCGGTCTCGGCGATGTCCTCGGTGGCGGCCTCCTCGCCGCCGAGCGCCTGGACGAGCTTCTGGACGATGGACTGGGCCGTGACATGGCCCTCGCCGATCGCCGCGTACAGCGAGGAGATGTCGCTGTAGCGCATCTCGTGGGCGAGCGTGACGAGCGAGTCACCGGTCAGGATCCGCTGGATGGGCAAGTTCTGCTTGCGCATGGCGCGCGCGATGGCGTCCTTGCCCTGCTCGATCGCCTCGTCCCGGCGCTCCTTGGAGAACCAGGCGCGGATCTTGTTGCGGGCGCGCGGGGACTTGACGAAGCCCAGCCAGTCGCGGGACGGGCCCGCGCCGGCGGCCTTGGAGGTGAACACCTCGACCAGGTCGCCGTTGTCGAGGGTCGATTCGAGCGGGACGAGCCGCCCGTTGACCCGCGCCCCTATGGTGCGGTGGCCGACCTCGGTGTGGACGGCGTAGGAGAAGTCGACGGGGGTGGCCCCGGCGGGCAGCGCTATGACGTCGCCCTTGGGGGTGAAGACGAAGACCTCGTTGCGCGACAGGTCGAAGCGGAGGGACTCCAGGAACTCTCCGGGGTCCTCGGTCTCCTTCTGCCAGTCGAGCAGCTGGCGCAGCCACGCCATGTCGTTGAGGTGGTCGTCCTTGCCGGTGTGCTTCGGGACGTCCGTGCGCACCTTGGACGCGCCGGCGACGGCCTCCTGCTTGTACTTCCAGTGCGCGGCGATGCCGTACTCGGCCCGGCGGTGCATGTCGAAGGTGCGGATCTGCAGCTCGACGGGCTTGCCGTTGGGGCCGATGACCGTCGTGTGCAGCGACTGGTACATGTTGAACTTCGGCATCGCGATGTAGTCCTTGAACCGGCCGGGGACCGGGTTCCATCGCGCGTGGACGGTGCCGAGGGCCGCGTAGCAGTCGCGGACGGTGTCCACCAGGACGCGGATGCCGACCAGGTCGTAGATCTCCGCGAAGTCACGACCTCGGACGATCATCTTCTGGTAGACGCTGTAGTAGTGCTTCGGCCGGCCGGTGACGGTGGCCTTGATGCGGGCGGCCCGCAGGTCGGACTGGACCTCGTCGGTCACTATGGCGAGGTACTCGTCGCGCTTGGGGGCGCGCTCGGCGACGAGCCGGACGATCTCGTCGTACATCTTGGGGTAGAGGATCGCGAAGGCGAGGTCCTCCAGCTCCCACTTGATGGTGTTCATGCCCAGGCGGTGGGCCAGGGGCGCGTAGATCTCGAGGGTCTCGCGGGCCTTCTTCTCCTGCTTCTCCCGCTTGAGGTAGCGCATGGTGCGCATGTTGTGCAGCCGGTCGGCGAGCTTGATGACCAGGACGCGCGGGTCCTTGGCCATGGCGACGACCATCTTGCGGACGGTCTCGGCCTGCGCAGCCTCGCCGAACTTGACCTTGTCGAGCTTGGTGACGCCGTCGACGAGGAGGGCGACCTGGTCGCCGAAGTCGCGGCGCAGGGTGTCCAGGCCGTATTCGGTGTCCTCGACGGTGTCGTGCAGCAGACCGGCCATGAGCGTGGCCGGGTCCATGCCGAGTTCGGCGAGGATGGTGGTGACGGCGAGCGGGTGCGTGATGTACGGGTCACCGCTCTTGCGCTTCTGGCCGCGGTGCCAGCGCTCGGCGACCTGGTAGGCCCGCTCGACCTGCCGGAGCGTCGCCGTCTCGATCTTCGGGTCGTTGGAGCGGACGATCCGCAGCAGTGGTTCGAGGACCGGGTTGTACGGGGAGGAGCGCTGGACGCCGAGGCGGGCGAGCCGGGCGCGCACCCGGTTGGACGAGCCGCCGGAGCGGGTCACGGGGGTGTGCGCGGGCTTGGGCGTGGAGGCTGGTGCAGGGGCGGGGGCCACGGGCGTGGGCCTGCTCTCCGCGGGCTTGTTCTTGGGCGCCGCGGGCTCCGCCGCAAGACCCTTGTCGGCCTGCGGGTCGGGCTGCGCGGCGGAGAGTGGCTGGGCCTCGTCTGGCAAGAGCGCTCCTCTGGGGTCCCCCCGGACGGAATCTGGGGGAGGTACCGGGTCCCCCGGTCAGGCCCGGAAAGGCCATCGTATCGAGCCGGGGGCCGCCGTGCTCCCGCGTGCGGGGGGTGAGACGGGCACCACGTGGCGGAGGGCCCGTTCCGGGCGGGGCATACTCCGGAGAACGGACGGGGCGCCCCGGGGAGTCCCCGGGGCGTCCCGCCCCCTCCCACCGGCGTTTGTTTTCCGGCCCTGGTTCGCTCC
>NZ_JBHUYJ010000022.1:33798-80238 GCF_042668715.1 Streptomyces sp. NPDC057271 | reverse complement strand
GGTTCTGCTTTGCCCCCTTTTGTTGGGGGTGAGGCGCACACCGGTGGGGGGAGCCCATTTTGGGTGAGGAAAGCGCTCAGGACAATGGAGGGTACCCCCGGGGGCTCCCCTGGGGCGCCCCGTCACCTCACGCGCGCGTGCGGTGTCAGACCGTGATCAGCGCCTCCAGTGGAGCGCCGCGCAGGGCGGGCTCCAGGCGGGCGCGGCCCGGCAGGAAGCCGAGTTCCATGAGGACCGCGACGCCTGCGACCTCGGCCCCGGCCCGCCGGATGAGCTCGATGGAGGCCTCGGCGGTGCCGCCGGTGGCGAGGACGTCGTCGATGACCATGACGCGGTCGCCGGCGACCAGGTCCTCGGCGTGCACCTCGATCTCGGCGGTGCCGTACTCCAGCTCGTACGCCTGCTTCAGCGTCGCACCGGGCAGCTTGCCGGCCTTGCGGACCGGGACGAATCCCAGGCCCGCACGGACGGCGACCGGTGCGGCGAGGATGAAGCCCCGCGCCTCGAGGCCGACGATCTTCGTCGCGCCGTGCGTGACGCACAGCGCGGCGAGGCTGTCGGTCAGCGCCGTGAACGCCTCCGGGTCCGCGAGGAGCGGGGTGATGTCCTTGAACAGCACTCCCGGCTTCGGGTAGTCGGGGACGTCCCGGATCCGGCTGAGGAGCAGGACCGTGGTGTCCTGTGCTTCAGCGGTCATCCGCGGTTCTCCGACGGGCGGCCGCGACGGCCGCGCTGACCGACGACGGTGGTCTCGGCCTCGTCGTGGAAGTCGTCCGCGTCCTCGTCGGCGCCGTCCAGGGGCTCCCCCTTGGCGGCCGCGGACGCGCGCTTGGCGAGCACCCGCTTCTTGAGGGCCTTCATCGCCGGCTCGCGCTCCTTGAGGTCGGCGACGAGCGGGGTGGCGATGAAGATCGAGGAGTACGCACCGGCGGCGAGACCGACGAACAGCGACAGCGAGATGTCGTTCAGCATGCCGGCGCCGAGTACGCCGCCACCGATGAAGAGCAGACCGGCGACCGGCAGCAGGGCCACGACGGTGGTGTTGATCGAACGGATCAAGGTGCCGTTGATCGACCGGTTGGCCACATCGCTGTAGGTGTAGCGGGTCTGCTTGGTGATGTCCTTCGTCCCCTCCTTGAGGGAGTCGAAGACCACGACCGTGTCGTACAGCGAGTAGCCGAGGATCGTCAGCAGACCGATGACCGTGCCGACCGTGACCTCGAAGCCGACGAGCGAATAGATGCCGACGGTGATGGTCAGGTCGTGGATCAGGGCGATGAGCGCCGCGACCGCCATTCTCCATTCGAAGGCGATGGCCAGGTAGATCACCACAAGGATCATGAAGACCGCGAGACCGGTCCATGCCTTGTTGGCGATCTGCTCACCCCAGCTGGGGCCGACCAGCTCCGCCGCGATCTTGTTCTCGGCGATGTTCAGGTTCTTGGCGAGCTCGGCGCGGACCTGGTCGGACTTCTCGGTGTCGAGGCCGCCGACCTGGATGCGCAGCGCGCCGCTGCCGAGCTTCTGGACGACGGCGGTATGGCCGGAGGCCTCCTCGGCGTACTCCTGTGCCTGGGAGACCGAGACCTCCGACTTCGGGGTGGTGAAGACGGCACCGCCCTGGAACTCGATGCCCATGTTCAGGCCGCGGACGGCCAGCGCCACGATCGCCGTGATGGTGATCAGGATGGACAGGCCGTACCAGAGCTTGCGGTTGCCGATGAAGTCGTAGGCGACCTCACCGCGGTTGAGCCGGGCGCCGAGACTGTCGCGCTTCTTCGCCATCTCACGCCTCCTTCGGGTGGTCGACAGGGCCAGCGGCAGAGACAGGGACACGACGGGAACGGCGCAGCGGCGGCTTGGCGCCGAGTCGCTTCGGGTCCAGTCCGGACCAGGCGTGGCCCTCGCCGTAGAACTTGGTGCGCGCGAGCAGCGTCATCAGCGGCTTGGTGAAGAGGAACACCACGACCACGTCGAGCAGGGTGGTCAGGCCGAGGGTGAACGCGAAGCCCTGGACCTTGCCGACGGTGACGACGAAGAGCACCGCGGCGGCGAGGAACGACACGAAGTCGGAGACGAGGATCGTACGACGGGCACGCGGCCAGGCACGCTCGACGGCCGGGCGCAGGTTGCGGCCCTCGCGGACCTCGTCGCGGATGCGTTCGAAGTAGACGATGAACGAGTCCGCGGTGATACCGATGGCCACGATGGCGCCACAGACGGCCGGCAGGTTCAGCGCGAAGCCGATGGCCGGGCCGAGCAGCGACATGATCACGTAGGTGAGGAGGGCCGAGGCGCCGAGGCTGAGCAGGGCGATCAGCGACAGGCCGCGGTAGTAGACGACCAGGTACAGGACGACGAGGGCGAGGCCGATGGCACCGGCGATCAGACCGGCCTCCAGCTGCTCACCACCGAGCGCGGCGGTGACCGTGTCGACGCTCTGGGTGTCGAAGGAGAGCGGCAGGGCGCCGTAGGACAGGATGTTGCCGAGGTCCTGGGCCGACTCCTGGTTGAAGCTGCCGGAGATCTCCGCGTTGGCGCTCAGCGTGGTCCGCACGGACGGGGCCGAGACGACAGAGCCGTCCAGGACGATCGCGAACTGGTTCTGCGGCTCCTGCTGCTGCGAGAGCTTGCCGGTGATCTTCGCGAACTTCTTGGCGCCCTCGTCCGTGAACTCCATGTTCACGATCCACATGCCGCGCTGCTGGTCGAAGACGCCCTTGGCGTCGTCGACGTCACGACCGTCCACCTCGGCCGGGCCGAGGATGTACTTGGCGTCGCCCTCGGTGCCGCATGCGAGCGTCGGCTGCTCCGCCGGAACGGCGCGGGCCGGGTTCGGCACGACCTTCTTCTCGCCGGGCTTCGCGGCCTTGGGCGTGCAGTCGAGCGCGGCGAACTCCTGCTGCAGCTTCGCGGCGGCGTCGGCGGGCGGCGTGGCGCCGGGGGACTCCGTGGTGCCCGGCGAGGGGGTGGCCGACGCGCTCGGGGTGGGCGCCTTCTTCAGGGCCTCGCTGACGGCGCGGCCCTGCGTGGTGGCACTCGCGGAGGGGGAGGCCTCGCCGTCCTTGGTGGCCGAGGCCGACGGGCTCGCGGAGGAGTCGGCCGACGGCGTCGTGGACGCGGAGGGCGTGGCGCTGCCGGTCGGCGTCGGGGTCGCCGGCGCGCTCGGGGCCCAGGCCAGTACCGGTCGGAAGTGCAGCTGAGCGGTCGTACCGACCTGCTCACGGGCCTGCTTCTCGTTCACACCCCGGGGGATGTTGACGACGATGTTCTCGCGACCCTGTGTCTGGACCTCGGACTCGGACACACCCAGACCGTTGACACGGCGCTCGATGATGCCGACCGCCGTGTTCATGTTGGTCTCGTTGACGGCCTCTTCCTTGCCCGGCTCGGCCTTCGCCTTGAGCGTGATGGACGTACCGCCCGCGAGGTCGATACCCAGCCGCGGCGTGGTGTGACCCGACCAGAACATTCCGCCCGTGAGCGCGACCATCGCGATCAGGATCAGAGCCAGGGCACGCCCCGGCCTGCTCTGGCCCCCCGGGCCCCCCGCCGGCCTTCGGCCCTTCTTCGGTGCTGCCACCTTGTCGTTTCTCCCTGTCCAACCGCCCGGCGCCGGGTGTGCGCGGTGCGGCCACGAAGTGTGTGTGGGGACCTGCCCCCGCAGACGTGGAACCGTGCCGGGGACCGCGGACGCCTGTGGGCGTCCCGCGGTCCCCGGTCGCGACTACTTCGCCTCGGTCCCGCTGTCGCCCTTGCCGTCCTTGTTGACCTCGGCGTCGGCCTCGACGGCCTCGGCCTTCTTGGTCAGGTCGGGCTTGGTGTCCGCGACGACCTCGTCCGCCGCGACGGCGTCGGCCGTCTCGGTCAGGGAGGAGGCGTCGTCCGGGACGACGGTCTCGGCGTCCGGCTCGTCACCGTGGACGATGCGGTTGTACTCGTCGTCCGCGAGGACCGCGCCGATGGCGTTCTTCGCGTAGACGGCGTGCACGCCGGGAGCGACCTCGAGGAGGACGGTCTCGTCGCCGATTTCCTTGACGGTGGCGTACATCCCCCCGATCGTCCGTACGCCGGTGCCGGGCTGCATCTCGTCGCGCATCTGCGCGGCCGCCTGCTGCTTCTTCTTCGCAGAGCGGGTCATCAGGAACATGGCCCCGATGAGGACGATGAAGGGGAGGAGGGTCACGATACTCACGGGACGGGTTTCCTTCGCACGGACGCGGAGAACCCGCGGCCTGATCTTCGGGGGTGGGCGTGCCGACCAGAAAGGTCGGCATCGGCGGAGTCTAGGCGAGTCCGCATCGTTGGAACAACGTCCAGCATCGCACCCTGGTTCCTCGTCCGGCGAGTCTCCGCGCCGTCACCGAACCGTCACGCCCCGAAGAGCCCCTGTTGTCCGCTTCCCGGCGTGCCCGGGGCCGCTGCCTGCGGCGGAACGAGTCCGAGGTGTGTCCATGCCGCCGGAGTGGCGACCCGACCACGGGGTGTGCGCGCCAGGAGTCCTTCTCGTACGAGGAAGGGTTCGGCGACCTCCTCGACGGTCTCCCGCTCCTCCCCCACCGCCACGGCGAGGGTCGACAGACCGACCGGTCCGCCGCCGAAGAGCTTGAGCAGGGCCTCCAGGACGGCCCGGTCGAGCCGGTCGAGGCCGCGGGCGTCCACCTCGTAGACGCCGAGCGCGGCGGAGGCGATCTCGCGGGTGATCACGCCGTCGGCCCTGACCTGGGCGTAGTCGCGGACGCGGCGCAGGAGGCGGTTGGCGATGCGGGGGGTGCCGCGCGAACGGCCGGCGATCTCGGCGGCTCCGGCGGTGTCGATCTCGACGTCGAGGAGTCCGGCGGACCGGTGGATGACGCGCTCCAGCTCGGCGGGGTCGTAGAACTCCATGTGGCCGGTGAAGCCGAAGCGGTCGCGGAGCGGGGGCGGCAGGAGTCCGGCGCGGGTGGTGGCGCCGACCAGGGTGAAGGGCGGCAGCTCCAGCGGGATGGCCGTGGCCCCGGGGCCCTTGCCGACGATGACGTCGACGCGGAAGTCCTCCATGGCCATGTAGAGCATCTCCTCGGCGGGCCGGGACATGCGGTGGATCTCGTCGAGAAAGAGGATCTCTCCCTCCTGGAGGGAGGAGAGGATCGCGGCGAGGTCGCCGGCGTGCTGGATGGCGGGACCGGAGGTGATCCGGATCGGGGCGTTCATCTCGGCGGCGATGATCATCGAGAGGGTGGTCTTGCCGAGACCGGGGGCGCCGGAGAGCAGGACGTGGTCCGCGGTGGCGCCGCGCTGACGGGCGGCCTTGAGGACCAGGTCGAGCTGCTGGCGGACCTTCTCCTGGCCGACGAACTCGTCGAGGTCCTTGGGACGCAGCGCCGCCTCGACGGCCTGGTCGTCGCCGTCGGCGGAGGCGCCGACGAGGCGGTCCTCGGCTGCGGGTGCGGTGTCGTCGTCCCAGTTCACGGTCTCTGCCTTCGTGGTGTGGTGCGGTGGGGTGCGTGTCGATGCGGGGCGAGGGCGGGGCGCGAGCGGGGGCGAGGGCGGGGCGGGCGCTGCACGGGGCTCCTGCCCCACCCTGCCCCCTACGCCTGGCGGCGTGGGGGTGTGCCGCCGCCTCCCGAACCGGGGGCACACCCCCAGGCCCCCGTACGGCCTGCGGCCGTGTCCCCGAGCGCCGGACGGGCTGAGGGATCCATGCCCGCCGGCATGTCAGCGGGCTCGGTTCAGGGTCTGGAGGGCCGCCCGGAGAAGCTGCGGGACCGGCGCCGCTTCGCCCGCGGCGATGGCGGCTTCGGCCTGCGGAGTCACCGCCGCGACCGCCTCCTCCGCCTCGCGGGACGCGTAGCCGAGGCCGATGAGGGCGGCGGAGAGCTGCTCCGTCCACGGCGCGGGACCGGCCGCCGGGCGCTGGGCGCCGACGAGGCCGCCGGTGCCGAGAGGCCGGCCCAGCTTGTCCTTCAGTTCGAGGAGGAGCTTCTGCGCCCCCTTCTTGCCGATACCGGGGACGGCGGTCAGGGCCTTCTCGTCTCCGGTGGAGACGGCGAGTCGGAGCGCGTCCGGGCTGTGCACGCCGAGCATGGCCTGGGCGAGGCGGGGTCCGACGCCACTGGCGGTCTGGAGCAGTTCGAAGACCTGGCGCTCGTCGTCGTCGGCGAAGCCGTAGAGCGTCAGGGAGTCCTCACGGACCACCAGCGACGTGGCGAGCCGGGCCTCCTGACCGATCCTCAGATCGGCGATGGTGTTCGGCGTGCACTGGACGGCCATGCCGATGCCGCCGACCTCGACGACCGCGGTGGTGGGAGCGAGCGCGGCGACCGGGCCGCTGACGAAGGCGATCATGCGGGTCGGCCTTTCGAGGCGTGGGTTGCGTGATGGGCGGCGACGGCCTGCTGCAGGCGGTTCTGGGCCGGGGCGCGCCAGATGTGACAGATGGCCAGGGCGAGGGCGTCCGCCGCGTCGGCCGGCTTGGGCGGGGCGGACAGCCGGAGCAGTCGGGTCACCATGGCTCCGACCTGGGCCTTGTCGGCGCGGCCGCTTCCCGTGACGGCCGCCTTGACCTCGCTGGGGGTGTGCAGCACGACGGGGATGCCGCGCCGGGACGCGCAGAGCATGGCGACGGCGCTGGCCTGGGCCGTGCCCATCACCGTACGCACGTTGTGCTGGCTGAAGACCCGCTCCACGGCGACCACTTCGGGCCGGTACTCCTCGATCCAGGCCGCGATGCCCTGTTCGATGAGGACGAGCCGCGCGCCGATCTGATCGTCGGCGGGAGTGCGCACGACGCCGACGCCGAGCATCGTCAGAAGGCGCCCGGCGACGCCGTCGACGACCCCCACGCCGCACCGCGTCAACCCGGGGTCGACACCCAAGACACGCACTGCCCCTCCTTCCCTCGGTAACCGCCTGAAGGCTACCGGCTGCCTCTGACACCGCGGCCGACCACGGGGTCCGGCGGGCCGACGACCCGGCGGCGGCGCGGACCGAGCGCCGCGAATTCACCTTGCCGTCATGATCGTCAATCATTATGATCACTGACACTCGTACGTTTGACCGACGTACGGATGTTCGAGTGGTCGTTTTCGTCCCGACCACACAACCCAACAGGGGGAAACATGCGTCGCATGTCCAAGATCGGCGTCACCGGCGCCGCGATCGCGCTCGCCACGGTCGGTCTCAGCTCGCCCGCCCAGGCCGCTTCCTCGGAGATCCACCGCGGCAAGACCGGCTGCTTCAGCTGGTCCTGGGCCGAGGGCTGGACCACCACCACCGTGTACTACCGGAACACCTGCACCTACAAGGCGTCGATGAACGTCTGGTGGCAGGACGGCCGGACCAGCCGGATGAAGAAGGTCACCGCCGCGGGCGGCGCCTCGGGGAGCGTCAAGAACTCGGGCGACTTCAAGCGGATCGACTGAACGTGATCCCGGACCCGGCTGATTCCTGACACCCGGCCGGGGATGTCGAAAAAGCGGCCCGCCGGTTTCCGGCGGGCCGCTCTCCGTATCCGCTCTCACGCGACTCAGGGCTCGGACGGCTCGGACGGCTCGGACGGAGAACGGCCGGACCAACGGGTATCTCCGTCGGTCCGGCCGTTCTCCGTCTGCGAAGGCGAGGCCTCGTCAGGCGTCGACCTTCTCCATGACCTCGTCGCTGACGTCGAAGTTGGCGAAGACGTTCTGCACGTCGTCGCTGTCCTCCAGCGCGTCGATCAGCTTGAAGATCTTGCGCGCGCCCTCCTCGTCCAGCTCGACCTGCATGGTCGGGACGAAGCTGGAGTCGGCGGAGTCGTAGTCGATACCGGCCTCCTGGAGGGCGGTACGGACGGCGACCATGTCGGTGGCCTCGCTGATGACCTCGAAGCTCTCACCGAGGTCGTTGACTTCTTCGGCACCCGCGTCGAGGACGGCACCGAGGACGTCGTCCTCGGACAGCTCGCCCTTGGGCAGCACGATGACGCCCTTGCGGTTGAACAGGTACGAGACCGAGCCGGGGTCGGCCATCGAACCGCCGTTGCGGGTCATGGCGACGCGGACGTCGGAGGCGGCACGGTTGCGGTTGTCGGTGAGGCACTCGATGAGCACCGCGACACCGTTCGGACCGTAGCCCTCGTACATGATCGTCTCGTAGTCGACGCCGCCGGCCTCGAGGCCGCCGCCGCGCTTGATCGCCGAGTCGATGTTCTTGTTCGGGACCGAGCTCTTCTTCGCCTTCTGCACGGCGTCGAACAGCGTCGGGTTGCCATCCAGGTCGGCGCCGCCGGTCCGGGCCGCGACCTCGATGTTCTTGATCAGCTTCGCGAAGAGCTTGCCGCGCTTGGCGTCGATCACGGCCTTCTTGTGCTTCGTCGTAGCCCATTTAGAGTGGCCGGACATCTGCCTGTCTCCTTCGCGTAACCCATTTCTGAACGAACCCCAGAGATCTTACCGGGACCTCGTCACCGGGCGGCGCGCACCATGTCGACGAACAGGGCGTGGATGCGGTGATCGCCGGTGAGTTCGGGATGGAACGAGGTCGCCAGGGCCTGCCCCTGTCGTACGGCCACGATGTGGCCCTCGTGCTCGGCGAGGACCTCGACCTCCGCGCCGACCGACTCGACCCACGGGGCGCGGATGAAGACGCCCTCGACGGGGCCGTCCTCGATGCCGGTGACGGTGACGCCGGCCTCGAAGGACTCGTTCTGACGGCCGAACGCGTTGCGGCGGACGATCATGTCGATGCCGCCGAAGGTCTCCTGGCCCGAGCGCGGGTCGAGGATCTTGTCGGCGAGCATGATCAGACCGGCGCAGGTGCCGTAGACGGGCAGGCCGGCGGCGATGCGCTCACGCAGCGGCTCCATCAGGCCGAAGAGCGCGGCCAGCTTGGAGATGGTGGTGGACTCGCCGCCGGGTATGACGAGGCCGTCGACCTCGGCGAGCTCCTCGGGGCGCCGGACCGGCCTGGCCACGGCGTCAGCCGCGGCCAGGGCGATCAGGTGCTCCCGTACGTCGCCCTGGAGGGCCAGGACACCGATCACGGGTGTGGTCATGGGTGATTACCAGCCGCGGTTGGCGTAGCGCTCGGACTCGGGGAGGGTGTCGCAGTTGATGCCGACCATGGCCTCGCCCAGGTTACGGGAGGCGTCCGCGATGACCTTCGGGTCGTCGTAGAAGGTGGTGGCCTTCACGATGGCGGCGGCGCGCTTGGCCGGGTCGCCCGACTTGAAGATGCCGGAGCCGACGAAGACACCCTCGGCGCCGAGCTGGCGCATCAGGGCGGCGTCGGCCGGGGTGGCGACACCACCGGCGGAGAACAGCACGACCGGCAGCTTGCCGAGCTCGGCGACCTCCTTGACGAGCTCGTACGGGGCTCGCAGGTCCTTGGCGGCGGCGAACAGCTCGTTGTTGTCGAAGCCGCGCAGCTTGGCGATCTCGTTCTTGATCTGACGCAGGTGGCGGACGGCCTCGACGACGTTGCCGGTGCCGGCCTCGCCCTTGGAGCGGATCATGGCCGCGCCCTCGGCGATACGACGCAGGGCCTCGCCCAGGTTGGTGGCGCCACAGACGAAGGGGGTGGTGAAGGCCCACTTGTCGGAGTGGTTGATCTCGTCGGCCGGGGTGAGGACCTCGGACTCGTCGATGTAGTCGACACCGAGGGACTGCAGGACCTGGGCCTCGACGAAGTGGCCGATGCGGGACTTGGCCATGACCGGGATGGAGACCGCGCCGATGATCTCTTCGATCATGTTCGGGTCGGACATCCGGGCGACGCCGCCGTCCTTGCGGATGTCGGCGGGGACCCGCTCCAGGGCCATGACGGCCACGGCGCCCGCGTCCTCGGCGATCTTCGCCTGCTCGGCGTTGACCACGTCCATGATCACGCCGCCCTTGAGCTGCTCGGCCATGCCGCGCTTGACGCGCGCGGTGCCGGTCTCGGGAGACTGGGTGCTGTTGGGAAGCGTGGTGGACACGGGGACCTCACTCGTGAAAGCGGTGTTGAGACAAGAACGAGGAAACAGGCCACCAGCAGTCCACATCAAGGGCCAATGTTCAGCCGGTGGATCGTTTTGATTGATTTCGCAGGCCGGAATGGTCAGGACGGTCGATCCGCAAGGGCCACGGGCGGTTCGTCGTCCATTTCGAAGGCCAGCGGAAACGGTGCGTGGCCTGCGAGCCGGAACCAGCGCACCGTGCGGTGGCGGCGCAGCGCCCGTGCGGCGCGCACGGCGTCGTTGTGGAACCTGCGGGCCATCGGTACGCGGCGGACGGCCGCCGCGAGTTCGCCCGCGGCCTCCTCGCCGCCGGGGGCCTCCCGTACCGCCTCGACCTGCTCGGGCTCGCCGAACACCGCCCGCAGCGCCTGGCTCAGTTCGCTCTCGGCGACCTCGCGCTGGTCCTCCTCCGCCTGCCGGGCGGCGTGCGCGGCCTCGTAGAGCACGATCGAGGCGGCCGGGTCGAGCACTCCGGAGGTGGCCAGCTCCTGGGCGACCGAGGCGCGGCGCAGCAGCTGGGCGTCGAGGGCGGCGCGGGCCGCGTCGATCCGCGAGTGCAGCCGGTCGAGCCGGCCGGCGGTCCAGCTGAGGTACAGGCCGATCGCGATCAGCGCGACGACGGTCCAGATCAGGGTTTCGGTCACGGGCGCACAGGCTACCGTCGCGGTGGCAGGACCCCTTCCCACAGGTCACGGTCGTGGGCGAAACGGACCTTCGCCGTCCGCCCGCGAGCTCCGCGAGCCGGTCGAGCCAGGGGCGGTACGGGACGCCGAACTCGGCCGCGACGTCGTACGCCTGCCCCGCGAGGACGGTGATGTGGTCGCCCTGGTCGAGGACGCTGGTGCCCCTCGGTGTGCCCCGGTGTGACGAGGTCGACGTCCCGCGCTGCGGCGGGGAGGGGGTGACGGGTGGGCCGGCAGCGCGCGTCCGTCTCCGGGGAGCCCTCCCCCATGCCGGTGGGGCTCAGTCCCGCGACGCCAGCCCGAACCGCGCCCGCAGGCCCACGCGTTCGTCCGCCGCGACCGATGCCGCGCCGTCCGTCACCGTCTCGTAGACCGCGAGGATGTCCGCGCCCACCGTCGACCAGTCGAAGCGCCGCACATGGGCGCTGCCGCGCCTGCTCAGCTCCTTGCGCCGCACCTCGTCCCCGAGAAGCCGGATCGCCGCGTCCGCCAGCGCGTCCGCGTCCTCGTTGGCGAAGAGCTCGCCCGCCGCGCCCTGGTCGAGGACCTGGGCGAAGGCGTCCAGGTCGGAGGCGAGGACCGGCGCGCCCGCCGACAGCGCCTCGACCAGGATGATGCCGAAGCTCTCGCCGCCCGTGTTCGGCGCGACGTAGAGGTCGACGCTGCGCAGCAGCCGCGCCTTGTCCTCGTCGCTGACCATCCCGAGGAACTCCACGCGCTCCCGCATCTCGCGCGGCAGGGAGGCGACCGCCTCCTCCTCGTCGCCGCGCCCGGCGACCAGGAGCCGCGTCTCGGGCCGCTCCGCGAGGATCTTGGGCAACGCCTTCATCAGGACCGGCAGGCCCTTCCGCGGCTCGTCGATGCGCCCGATGAAGCCGAGGGTCTTCCCCTGCCACTCCGGCCGGGGTTCGGCCCGCGCGAAGAAGTCGACGTCGACGCCGTTGGGGATGACGACGGCGTCGCCGCCGAGGTGCTCGACCAGCGTCCGCCGGGCGTACTCGCTCACCGCGATCCGCGCGCTGATCTTCTCCAGCGCGGGCTGCAGGATCGGGTACGCGGCGATCATCGCCCGCGAGCGCGGGTTGGACGTGTGGAAGGTGGCGACGATCGGCCCCTGTGCGGCCCAGCAGGTCAGCAGGCCGAGCGAGGGCGAGGCGGGCTCGTGGATGTGGATGACGTCGAAGGTGCCGTCGTGCAGCCAGCGCCGTACCCGGGCCGCCGACAGGAAGCCGAAGTTCAGCCGGGCCACCGAGCCGTTGTACGGGACCGGCACGGCGCGGCCCGCCGAGACGACGTACGGCGGCAGCGGCGTCTCGTCGTCGGCGGGGGCGAGCACGGAGACCTCGTGCCCGAGTCTGATGAGGTGCTCGGCGAGGTCGCGGATGTGGAACTGGACGCCACCGGGCACGTCCCACGAGTAGGGGCAGACGATGCCGATCTTCATGGCCGGCGCTCCTCGCCGAGCGGCGTGCGCTCCTCCAGGTCCTTCAGCCACAGTCGCTGCAGCATGTGCCAGTCCTCCGGGTGGTCCGCGATTCCGCCGGCGAAGGCATCGGCCAGCGCCTGTGTCATCACGGACGTCTTCTCGGCCCGCGTACCTGACTCGGGTACGTCGACGGGCGGGTGCACGCGCCCCTTCATGACCGGGGTCTCGTCGTACCAGAGGGTCACCGGCAGCAGCAGCGCGCCCGTCTGCTGGGCGAGCAGCGCGGGCCCGGCCGGCATCCGCGCCGTCTCCCCGAAGAAGGTGACCTCGGTGCCGGAGGCGGACAGGTCACGGTCGGCGACGAGACAGATCAGGCCGCCGTCGCGCAGCCGACGCGCGAGCGTCCCGAAGGCGGAGCCTCCGGAGTGCGGGAGGACCTCCATGCCCAGCGACTCGCGGTAGGCGACGAACCGGTCGTACAGCGTCTCGGGCTTGAGCCGCTCCGCGACCGTGGTGAACGGCACCCCGAGGGAGCGGGTCACCCACACGCCCGCGAGGTCCCAGTTGGCCAGGTGAGGCAGGGCGAGGATCACTCCGCGGCCGGAGGCGAGACCGTCCTTCAGGTAGTGGACGTCCTTGATGTCGATGCCGTCGTCGACCCGCTGCCGGCTCCAGGTCGGCAGCCGGAAGGACTCCATCCAGTACCGCATGTACGAGCGCATGCCGGCCCTCGACAGCTCGCGGAGCCGCTCGGGGCCCGCGTCGGGCACCACGCGCGCGAGGTTGGACTCGAGCCGCAGCACGCTCTTGCCGCGGCGCTTCCAGGCGGTGTCGGCGATCCGCCGTCCGAGCCCGGCCGCCACCGGCTCCGGCAGTTTCTTCACGGCCGCCCAGCCGAGCCCGTACAGGGTGTCGGTCAGTCGGTCCTGCAGCCCGCTCATGGCGTCGCCTCGTTCCCCCGCGCACCGGACGCGTCCGCGGCCGCGTCGGCCTCCGCCGATTCCCGTCGTACCGTGACCACCCGCTGGCCGAGGGTCACCGCGCTTCCGACCGCCACGATCCACAGCGCGATCGGCAGCAGGACGTCGATGCCCGGCACACCGAAGCCGTGCAGTCCGGCGAGGCCCGCGGCGACCAGCGAGATGACGAGCCGCTCGGCCCTCTCGACCAGGCCGTTGACCGCGACCGGCAGGCCAATCGATTCACCTCGCGCCTTGGTGTACGAGACGACCTGGCCGCTGGCCAGGCAGAAGATCGAGACGGCGCACATCACGTTGTCGTCGCCGCTACCCGCGTACCAGAGCGCGAAGCCACCGAAGATGGCGCCGTCGGCGACCCGGTCGAGGGTCGAGTCGAGGAACGCGCCCCAGCGGCTGGAGATCCCCGCCTGCCGGGCCATGTTTCCGTCGACGAGGTCGGAGAAGACGAAGAGGGTGATGACGATCGTGCCCCAGAAGAACTCCCCCCGGGGGAAGAAGACCAGGGCTCCCGCCATCACTCCGGCCGTGCCGATGAGCGTGACCGCGTCGGGGCTGACGCCCCGCCGGAGCAGAAACGCGGCGAACGGTGTGAGGACACGCGTGAAGAATGCACGCGCGTACTTGTTCAGCATGGCCTTCCCGAGGTTCGGTGGGCCGCGCGGCCCCTACGACCACCGGCCCGCCCATCGTAGCCAGCGAGGCTGCCGCCGAACCGACGGGCACCCGCCCGCCGCGTCGCGTACGACGTATGGACGCACCGTGACGTCGGTGCAAAGCTCGAAGGACAACCGCGGGCACCGCCGGAGCTGCCCAATGTCTCCCCCTGCGCCCGCGTCCCGCCTCACCGTGCGAGCGAGCGGTGCAAGCGATCGGGAGGACCCCTCATGGGCGACAAGGCGAACGCACACTCCGGAGCCGCCGGCAGGGCTCCAACGGCCGACCGGCCCTCGGCCGTACGGAACGTGGTGCTGGTCGGCCACAGCGGATCGGGAAAGACGACACTCGTCGAGGCGCTCGCGCTGACCGCGGGGGCGGTCAACCGGGCGGGGCGCGTCGAGGACGGCGGAACGCTCTCCGACCACGACGAGATCGAGCACCGCCAGCAACGCTCCGTACAGCTGTCTCTCGTCCCCCTCGAATGGGACGGGGTCAAGATCAATCTCCTGGACACCCCCGGGTACGCCGACTTCGTCGGGGAGCTGAGGGCCGGCCTGCGCGCCGCGGACGCGGCCCTCTTCGTCGTCTCCGCCGCCCAGGAGGCCGACGCGATCGCCGGGTCGACCCGCATGGTGTGGGAGGAGTGCGCGGCCGTCGGCATGCCCCGCGCCATCGTCGTCACCCATCTGGACACAGCCCGCACCGGCTTCGACGAGCTGACCTCGGTCTGCTCCGCGATCTTCGGCGGTGACGACCCCGATGCCGTCCTCCCCCTCTACCTGCCGCTGTCCGGCCCGGCGGCACCGGACGGGCACGCGCCGACCACGGGTCTGGTGGGGCTCCTCTCGGAGCGGATCTTCGACTACTCCACGGGCGTCCGGCAGGAGAACCCGCCGGACGAGAGCCAGCGGCCGCTGCTCGCGGAGGCCCGTAACCGGCTGATCGAGGGGATCATCGCCGAGAGCGAGGACGAGACCCTCATGGACCGCTATCTCGGCGGCGAGGACATCGACATCAAGTCGCTGATCGACGATCTGGAGAAGGCCGTCGCCCGGGGCACCTTCCATCCGGTGCTGGCCGCCGCGCCCGCCTCCGACGGCGGCAAGCAGGGGCTCGGCACCGTCGAACTGCTCGAACTGATCACCCGTGGCTTCCCGACCCCGCTGGAGCGCGAGGCGCCCGCGGTGACCACGCCCGACGGCGTCCCGCGGCCCCCGGTCACCTGTGATCCCGAGGGGCCGCTCGTCGCCGAGGTCGTCAAGACCGCCTCCGACCCCTATGTCGGCCGGATCTCGCTGGTGCGGGTCTTCTCCGGCACCCTGCGCCCCGACGTGACGATCCATGTCTCCGGACACGGGCTGACCGACCGAGGACACGAGGACCACGACGTCGACGAGCGGGTCGGCGCGCTGACCTCCCCCTTCGGCAAGCAGCAGCGCCAGCTGAGCCAGTGCGTCGCGGGCGACCTGGCGTGCGTGGCCAAGCTCGCCCGGGCGGAGACCGGCGACACCCTCTCCAGCAAGGACGACCCGCTCCTGATGGAGCCCTGGACCATGCCCGATCCGCTGCTTCCCCTGGCGATCGAAGCGCACAGCAAGGCCGACGAGGACCGGCTCTCGCAGGGGCTTGCCCGGCTGGTAGCCGAGGATCCGACCATGCGTCTGGAGCAGAACCAGGACACCCACCAGGTCGTCCTCTGGTGTCTGGGCGAGGCGCACATGGACGTGGCGCTGGAGCGGCTGCGCAGCCGGTACGGGGTGCAGGTCGACGCGGTCCCGCACAAGGTGGCGCTCCGTGAGACCTTCGGCGGGCCGTCGGCCGGGCGGGGCCGGCACGTCAAACAGTCCGGTGGCCACGGGCAGTACGCGATCTGCGAGATCGACGTCGAGCCCCTGCCGCCGGGGAGCGGGATCGAGTTCGTCGACAAGGTGGTGGGCGGGGCTGTTCCGCGCCAGTTCATCCCCTCCGTCGAGAAGGGCGTACGCGCCCAGGCCGCGCGCGGGGTGGCCGCCGGGCATCCGCTGGTCGATGTGCGGATCACCCTGCGCGACGGCAAGGCCCACTCGGTCGACTCCTCCGACGCCGCGTTCCAGACCGCGGGCGCCCTGGCCCTGCGCGAGGCGGCGGCCGAGGCGAGCATCCGGCTCCTGGAGCCGGTCGCCGAGGTCCAGGTCCTCGTCCCCGACGAGTACGTGGGTCCGGTGATGAGCGATCTCTCCGGGCGCCGAGGGCGGGTCGTCGGCACCGAACAGGCAGGTCCTGGGCGGACGTTGGTGCGCGCCGAGGTCCCGGAGATCGAGATCGGACGGTACGCGGTCGAACTCCGCTCCCTCTCGCACGGCACCGGTCGCTTCGACCGCTCGTACGCCCGGCACGAGCCGATGCCGCATCAACTCGCCGAGAAGCTCCGCGAGCAGTCGGGGAAGGGTTCCTAGCCACCCGCACACGGCCGAATGCCGTCCGTCCAACTCCCCTCCGGCGGACGGCATTCGGCCGACCCGTGACGCATCCACCGCTACCCGGTTACGCTGTGGTGCCCAGCTCAGCAGGTGTGCGGGGCGCGGTAGTCGGGAACAGGCCGCAGAGGGTACGCGGTGAACCACGCGGGCGCGCGGCGATGGGGGCATCAGTGACGATCGGCAGTTTCGGACCCGGGGCGCAGGTTCCGCTGCAGGGCTCGGACGGACAGACGGCGGCGACGCATGCGCTGGCCTCCGCCGCGTACCGCGACAGCCCGGTGGAAGCGATCCTGGACGCCAACAACGACTGGCACCAGTCCAAGGTCACCGACGGCAGATGGGCCCGGCTCTTCCGCCCCGACCTCGGCGAGGCGTTCTCGCGCGCGGTCCAGGTGCGGATGCTCGGCGGTGCCCGCAAGGCGCTCATCCAGTCCTTCGGCACCGACCCGCAGCCCGTGGTCGAGCACTGTCTGGCCGCCACCGGCATCCGCAAGCAGCGTGACGTCAGGCTGACCCTGGTCACCTTCGTCTTCGGCGTCCTGTTCCTGCCCGGACTGCTGCTCTGGCTCGGCGTGATCCAGCTGCGCAGGATGGTCGCCGGGTCGGAGAACAGGCGCACCAGCGCGGTGGGCACGGCGATCCTGCTGGTGGCGGCCCTGATCGCGGTGGGTTTCATGATCAAGCTCCCGTTCGGCGGCTTCCTGGGGATCTATCTCCGGGCGATGATCGTCGCCCCGGTCCTCGGCTGGTTCCTCGCCAAGCGGATCTGCGAGTCCACGGCCAGGGATCTGCGGGACCGCTGGACGGCCCTGCTGAGCGGCGGCGGCATCGGCGCGAAGATCCCCGAGGCGGTCCCCGGAGACCCTGCCGAGAAGTCCGCCGAGGAGCTCCGCCAGAACCTGGAGAAGCTCTCCGCCGAGCAGCAGTCCAACATCGTCTTCTACGCGGGCCCGAAGGGAATACTGGGCATGGGCACGCGCTGGGGCAGCTGGACGCTCGCCGAGGAGCTGATCCCCAAGGACGGGCGCGAGATCCACGACTTCCGTGCCTGGGACGTCGTACGGAAAATCCACGACCAGCTCACGATGCTGGAGCGGGGGTCCCTGAAGACCGGCTTCCCCAAGCCGACCGTCAAGCACTGGATCGTCTCTCCGGTGGGCGAGGGTGCCGACGAGGTCGCCAGGCCCGACGGCGACAACATCGTCCACTTCCAGGTCAAGCCGCACGAGATACAGCGCATCTGCAACGACCAGCAGTTCGGCGCCGGCAACCGGCACTACCTCGGTGTGCAGTTCACGCTCTGGGACGGCCAGCTCGTCCTGACGATGATGATCACGGTGACCTCGCTCCATCGCACCCTGCGCGTGGAGGTCACCGGACACGCGCTCGGCCCGGTCCACTCGCTCTTCACCACCAAGCCCAAGGCGAAGACGAAGGAGGTCTCCAAGACGGTGCGTTTCTGGGAGACCAGGGAGGTCCAGCTGCCGCTCCTGGAGACGGACGAGATCGTCCGCAAGGCGGTCCGCGCCCCGCTGACCTGGTTCCCGCCGATCCTGGACTTCCTCGGTGGCAAGCTCGTCCTGCCGGAGCCCTTCGGACTGCGCCACGCCTGGGCCGCACAGCCGTGGCGGCACCGCTTCATGGCCGACGACGCGATCCGTGCCGCGACGCCGGTGATGCGCGCGGTCCACGCGGCGACCATCGAGGTGCTCGACGATCACGGCGTGGACACGGAGCGCTTCACCAACCGCTCGCTGATCCTGAGCGGAGCCGTCCAGGACCCGGGCCCGAAGAAGGCGGACACGTACGACGCGTAGGGGTCAGGCGAGTTCCGACGTGGCCGGCCAGACGGCGGCGAGCATCGCGCGGGTGTCGGCGAGGAGCTGTGGCAGCACCTTCGTGTGGCCGACGACGGGCATGAAGTTGGTGTCTCCGCCCCAGCGGGGCACGATGTGCTGGTGGAGGTGGGCGGCGATGCCGGCTCCCGCGACCGCGCCCTGGTTCATGCCGATGTTGAAGCCGTGCGCTCCGGACGCGGTGCGCAGGGCGATCATGGCCCGCTTGGTGAACTCGCCGAGTTCGGCGGTCTCCGGCGCGTCCAGATCTGTGTAGTCGGCGACGTGACGGTAGGGGACCACCATCAGATGCCCGCCGTTGTACGGGTAGAGATTGAGCACCGCGTAGACGTTCTCGCCCCGTGCTATCACGAGGCCGTCCTCGTCCGACTTCGCCGGGATCACGCAGAACGGACAGCCGTCCTCGGCCCCCGGCCCGGTCGGCTTGTTCTCGCCCTGGATGTACGCCATCCGGTGAGGCGTCCACAGGCGCTGGAACGCGTCCTGCGTCCCGACTCCGATCTGCTGTTCCGGCTCAATCGTCATGCTGTGCAGCATATTGCTTCGCCCGTTCGGAACGTGTCGCCGGGGCGATGATCAGCCGACCTCGGAGATGCTGATCCGATGAGCGAGACGCCGGAGAAGCAGGAGCGCTGGGACCGGCGCATGGAGGCACCGCTCGCGGTGGCATCCCTGCTCTACCTCGCCGGGTACACGGTACGGGTGCTGGCCAGCGGACTGGACCAGGTCTGGCTGAACCTGTGCCTTGCGGTCACGCTCGCGGCCTGGGGCGTCTTCGTCGTCGACTACGTGGTACGGCTCCGGCTCAGCGGCCTGGGCCCCCTGCGCTTCGTCCACGCGCATCTCCTGGGCACGGTGATCCTGGTGCTGCCTCTGCTGCGGCCCTTGCAGATGGTGAAGGTCTACGACCAGATCCAGCGCCGCCGCGACCAGCCGCGTCTCAGCCTCTACGCCCGGGTCATGGCGTACTCCAGTCTCTCGGTGACCCTGCTCGGGTTCGCCTGCGCGCTCGCCGTCTACCAGCACGAGCGAGGAGCCCCCGGTGCCACGATCCGTACCTTCGGCGATGCCGTCTGGTGGGCCGCCGCGACGCTGACGACGGTGGGGTACGGGGATGTGGCCCCGGTGACCCCGGTCGGCCGGACCATCGCGGTGGGGCTGATGGCGTGCGGGGTCGCGCTGATCGGGGCCGTGACGGGTTCGTTCTCGTCCTGGCTGATCCAGTCCTTCACGCGGGAGGACGAGAAGGGGCCCCCGGGAAACTCCCCGGGGGCCCCCTGAGCGTCGGCGCGGCCCGGGTCAGACCTGGACGCGCTCGTCGACGACCTTGGCGATCTTGGCGAGGGCCTCGTCGACGGGGATGCCGTTCTCCTGCGAACCGTCGCGGTAGCGGAAGGAGACGGCGCCGTTGGCCATGTCCTCGTCGCCCGCGATGATCATGAACGGGACCTTCTGCTTCTGCGCGTTGCGGATCTTCTTCTGCATCCGGTCCGAGGAGGCGTCGACCTCGACCCGCAGACCCTGCTTCTTCGCCTTGGCGGCGAACTCCTGGAGGTACGGGATGTGGGCGTCACCGATCGGGATGCCGGTCGCCTGGACGGGGGCCAGCCACGGCGGCATGGCGCCCGCGTAGTGCTCCAGGAGCACGGCGAAGAAGCGCTCGATGGAGCCGAACAGCGCGCGGTGGATCATGACCGGACGCTGCTTGGTGCCGTCGGGGCCGGTGTACTCCAGGTCGAAGCGCTCCGGCAGGTTGAAGTCCAGCTGCACCGTCGACATCTGCCAGGTACGACCGATGGCGTCACGCGCCTGCACGGAGATCTTCGGGCCGTAGAACGCGGCGCCGCCCGGGTCGGGGGTGAGCGGGAGGCCCTGCTTCTCGGCCACCTGCTGGAGGACCGCGGTGGCCTCCTCCCACACCTCGTCCGAGCCGACGAACTTCTCCGGGTCCTTGGTGGACAGCTCCAGGTAGAAGTCGGTCAGACCGTAGTCGCGCAGCAGGTTGAGCACGAAGGTGAGCGTCTTGTCGAGCTCCTCCGCCATCTGCTCGCGGGTGCAGTAGATGTGCGCGTCGTCCTGGGTGAAGCCCCGGGCGCGGGTCAGGCCGTGCACGACGCCCGACTTCTCGTACCGGTACACGGTGCCGAACTCGAAGAGGCGCAGCGGCAGTTCACGGTAGGAACGTCCGCGCGCGTCGAAGATCAGGTTGTGCATCGGGCAGTTCATGGGCTTGAGGTAGTAGTCCACGCCCTCGTCGAGCTGCATGGGGGGGTACATGCCCTCGGCGTACCAGTCGAGGTGACCCGACTTCTCGAACAGCTTGCCCTTGGTGGCGTGCGGCGAGTAGACGAACTCGTAGCCCTCCTCCTCGTGGCGCTTGCGCGAGTAGTCCTCCATGACCCGGCGGATGATGCCGCCCTTGGGGTGGAAGACGGCGAGGCCGGAGCCGATCTCGTCCGGGATGGAGAAGAGGTCGAGCTCGTTGCCGAGCTTGCGGTGGTCGCGCTTCTCGGCCTCGGCGAGGAAGTCGAGGTGGGCCTTCAGCTCGTCCTTCGACGGCCAGGCGGTGCCGTAGATGCGCTGGAGCATCGGGTTCTTCTCGCTGCCGCGCCAGTAGGCGGCGGCGTTCCGCATCAGCTTGAACGCGGGGATGTTCCGCGTGGTGGGCAGGTGGGGGCCCCGGCAGAGGTCCTTCCAGCACAGGTCGCCGGTCTTGGCGTCCAGGTTGTCGTAGATGGTCAGCTCGCCGCCGCCGACCTCGACGCTGGCGCCGTCGTCGGTCGACGCGGAGCCCTTGATGCCGATGAGCTCCAGCTTGTACGGCTCGTCCGCGAGCTCCTCGCGGGCGGCCTCGTCGGTCACGACGCGACGGGAGAAGCGCTGACCGCGCTTCTGGATCTCCTGCATCTTCTTCTCGATGGCCTTGAGATCCTCGGGCGTGAACGGCTTCTCGACGTCGAAGTCGTAGTAGAAGCCGTCCCGGACCGGCGGGCCGATGCCGAGCTTGGCCTCGGGGAAGAGTTCCTGCACGGCCTGGGCCATGACGTGCGCGGTGGAGTGGCGCAGGATGTCGAGTCCGTCCGGGGAGGAGATCTCGACGGGCTCGACGACGTCGCCCTCGGCGACGACGTAGGCGAGGTCCTTCAGCTCACCGCCGACGCGGGCGGCGATCACGGACCGGTCGTCGGCGAACAGCGCGCCGGCGGTCGTGCCCGCGCTCACCGCCCGATCCTCGGCTCCTGAGGCGGACTGGACGGTCACACGGACATCAGACACGGATGCTCTTTCCATAAGGGCGCAGGCAGACACGATGTGCCGGCGTCGACGGCGCGCGACAGAGACGAGGTGCCGCACCCCTGAATCCTACGGGCTCGGTTCAACTCCGGACGCTTCGAGCCGGACTCACAGCCCCGTACGTGCTCGCCCCCCTCGTCCCTCGGCGGGCTGCGCGCGCTCGGGACTGTTCCCCCCGGCCGCGTCCTTCGGCTCACTCGCCAGGCCCTCCGGTGCACCGCGTCACCAACGCGGGGCCCTCAGGGCCGGGTGCCCTGGAAAGGTCACTCGCCCGGGCCGCAGGCCTCCTCGAAGAAGTCGAGATTCTCGTGGAGCGACTTCATCAGGCGGTCCCGCTCCGCCTCGTCCACCTGGACCGGTACGACGCCCGAGGCGTCCGTCAGCCGGCGGAAGCCTCCTCGGCTCTCCAGCCTGCCCACCACCCGGATCGGCAGCCCGACCAGATGCGCGTGGCCTGCCGTCCGGTACGACTCCTCGTCCAGGGTCACCCGGACGTGCGGCACCTCGGCGCCGCCCAGGACCCGCAGCCGTACGGTTCCCTCGCCCCGCGGACCGGAGCGGCGCATGCGGACGACGGCACCCGTGATCCGTACCGGCACGGACGGCTCGTCCGTCATGTAGCGCGCACTCGCCTCGCGCAGGGCCGGCAGGTCGCCCGCCGAGAACTCGACGGGCTCGGGCCGGGCCGCGCACCCGGCGGGCGTTCCGGCGGCGGGGGCCCACTCCAGCGCGATCCTGGCTCCCTCCGTGCCGCGTACCAGCGCGACGAGCGCCTCGGTCAGCTCACGGCTCACCCCCGCCTCGACCGCCGCGTCGAAGGCCTCCATCCCGCCCGTGGCGCGCTGGTAGTCGGTGGCCTCACGCGCCGCGTACAGCGCGTGGTACAGCCGCACGGCGATGGCCCGGCCGGAGTCGACGGGGACGAACGCGGTCAGGCCCCGGCCGCCCGGCGCCGCGCCCACGACCACCGACTCCAGGGACGCCTGGGCCTTGCGCCGGTGCCGGGCGCCGTAGTACCCGGCGCGCCCGCGGACGGCCAGCGCCCCGGCGAGCAGCAGCTGACGGGCGGCCGACCTCAGCTGTTCCTGGACGGTCCAGGGAACCGTGCCCGCGGGGCCGGGCGGCACGTCGCGCCACCAGCGGATCTCGTCGCTGGGAACGGTCAGCCCGACCAGGACCTCCCGAGCGGACGGCGCCGCGCTGTGCTGGAGGGCGGCGAGCGCCTCCCCGATCAGGTCCTCGCAGTCGGGAAAGGCCCGGCTCTCGGGCACGAGCAGGCTCGTGCCCGGGACGGTGCCGGATCCCGGCGGTGTCCAGCGGCTGTAGCGGCCCGCGGCCCCGCCGCGCCGTCGCCAGCCGTGCCGGGCGAGCAGCGCGCCCAGGACCAGCGGGTCGACGCGTCCGGGGTCGGGCGAGCCCGCGACGTCGGCCCAGGAGCCGCCGGGGAGGTCGCCGTGCGGGGGATGGGGGCGAAACGGTGGCAGAACGGGGCCGTGGCCGGCCCCGCCCTCCTGTTCGCCGATCGGCCGGTGCATCAAGGTCTCCCTCCCACGCCGACCCGGGTCATGATCTCGCACAGAGCCCGGTCGTCGAAGATCCGCGCCGTCGGCACGCGCACGGTCGTCCGCCGCCGCCCCGTCACCGGGTGGCCGGCCAGGTTGATCCAGTAGCAGCAGTGCCGCAGGTCCAGACGGTCGTGCCCGGCCCGCAGCCAGTCCTCCTGATCGCGCGGCACGATCATCACGACCAGGATCTTGTGCACCGAGACCGGGGTCCGCGCCAGCTTCACCAGATGGTCGTTGTCCAGGGTGAAGGAGAACGCGGGGCCCGGCGGCCGCGGCGGCAGCTGGTAGGTGCACTTCAGCTGCACCTTGATGGTCACTTCGTCGTCGACGGTGTGGCCGGGAGCGCTGTGGCTCACGTGCCAGTCGATGCCGTTGTCCGGAAACGGCTGCGACAGCGAGCAGCCCGCCGCCGCCGCGACCGCGTGGAGATATCCCACCTGGAGCGTCTCCATGCAGGCGGTGGTGGCGAGTGAGCCGCGCAACGGTGCTGCCCGCTGAGGCTGGGGGCACCTCCCGCTTGCGGGGGACAGCCCTCCCGATTCGGGCTGGGCGAGCGCCATGTCAATTCCCTTCCCCGTCATCTGTGTTGTCACCGGTCCGCGTACGGGGCAAACAGCCCGGGTATCACCGATTCGGGCAGAGGGATCGCCATCTGCCGCATATGTGCGAGGAGTTCGGGGATGACGCACTGGTATGAGGGGCCCTTGGCCGCATTCGACACGGAAACCACGGGAGTCGACGTCGAGCAGGACCGAATCGTCTCGGCCGCGCTCGTCGTCCAGGACACGGCCGGCGGGCGGCCGCGGGTCACGCGCTGGCTGGTCAACCCCGGGATTCCGGTGCCCGCCGCGGCCACGGAGGTCCATGGCCTGACGGACGATCATCTACAGCGGAACGGGCGCTGGCCCGCGCCGGTCATGGAGGAGTTGGGGCGGGCGCTGGCCGAGCAGTGCGCCGCCGGCCGGCCGCTGGTGGTGATGAACGCGCCCTTCGATCTGACGATCCTGGACCGCGAGCTGCGCCGCCACCGCGCCTCCTCGCTGGGCCGCTATCTGGAGAACTCGCCGCTGTGCGTGCTGGATCCACGGGTGCTCGACAAGCACCTGGACCGCTATCGGAAGGGCCGCCGGACGCTGACGGATCTCTGCGCGCAGTACGGCGTGGAGCTGGACGGCGCCCACGACGCGGCGGCGGACGCGACGGCGGCACTGGATGTCGTACGGGCGGTTGCGCGGCGTTTCGCGGCTCGGCTCGAACGGCTGTCGCCCGCGGAGCTGCACACCTTGCAGGCGGTCTGGCACGCGGCGCAGGCACGCGGGCTGCAGGCGTGGTTCACGCGCAACGGGACGCCGGAGACGGTGGATCCGGCCTGGCCGCTCCGCCCGGAGCTGCGCACCGCCGCGTGAGTCAGGGGGTGTGAGCCCGACGGCGCAAGGCCGACCGCGTGCGGCCGGAACCGGCCGGGAATGCGGAAGGCCGGTCCGTCTTTCGACGGACCGGCCTCTCCCGGTGGGCGATACTGGGATCGAACCAGTGACCCCTTCGGTGTGAACGAAGTGCTCTCCCGCTGAGCTAATCGCCCGGGAACGGGTTGAACCATACAGGTTTCCGCGGGCTTCCTTCAAACCGCGCCCAGGCGGGCCCTGAGCCCTCGTCGTCCCGCGCGCATCATCAGGGCGTGGTTGGCGCGGAAGACGGGCCGCCCGGGGATGGCGAGCCGGCGCATCAGAGGGCTGGTCACCTCGACCTCCTGGTCGTAGACCGCGCGGGTGCGGGAGCCTGCGACCGCGGCGAGCGTCCAGCGTGCCCAGCCCTCCAGGTCTCCGCGGAGCGCGATCTCCAGGACGTGGGCGACGGGGTCACGGCGCCGGGCCTCGGCGGTGACGACGAGGTCGTACGGGAGAAGGGAACGGAACCGGGCGGTGCCGGTCACGTCGTCGACGGGGACGACCTCACGGACCTGGGGCCACCAGCTCGGGTACTCCTCGGCCCGTTCGAGCACGGCGTAGACGGCGTCGGGCGGGGCGGCGAGCTGCCAGACGCTGCGGAAACGGTAGCGACACCAGTCCATGACCCCAGTGTGTACGTACTCAGGCCCGGAGATGAGTACCCGCGCGCATGGTTTCGGACTGTGGCCCGGAGCACACTCCGGGCATGGACAACGCACTCCCGCCCGCCGACGAACTGGTGCTCGTCGACCGCGAGCTGGCCCGACTCGACGCCCGCAGGTCCCAGTTGCTGGCCCGCCGGGCCTGGCTGTTGCACGTACTGCGTGCTCCGGCGGCGTTCCCGGCACCCCCGCGGACCGCGACCGGGCCGGTCGGGGACTCGACGCCGCGCAGCGCGCAGAACGTGCTGCTCACCCTGGGCGGGGTGCTGCTGACGATCGCCGCGCTGGCCTTCACCCTGGTCAGCTGGGGTTCGATGGGGATCGGCGGCCGTGCGGCGGTGCTCGCCGTGGTGACGTCCGCGGCGCTGGTGGTGCCGGTGGTGCTGTTGCGCCGGGGGCTCGGCTCCACGGCGGAGGCGGTCGCGGCCCTGGGTCTGGTGCTGATGGTCCTGGACGCGTACGCGCTGCACCGGGTGGCGCTCGCGGACACGGACGGTACGGCCTTCGCGGCCGTGGCGTCGGCGGTGCTCGCGGGCGCGTGGACGGCGTACGGTGCGGCGCTCGGACGGCTGCGGATCCCGCTGCCGGTGGCGGTGGTGACGGCCCAACTCCCCCTGCCACTGGCCGTCCTGGCCGCCGACGGCGGCCCGCTCGCGCTGAGCTGGGCCGCGCTGGCGACGGCGGTCGTGGATCTGGCCGTGGTGGTCCGGGCGAAGCCGGCGCCGGTACGGGTGACGGCGGCCGTGGGGGCGGGCGCCCTGGGCGGCTGGGCGCTGCTCGCGGGCGGCGCGCTGTCGCTCTCCTCGCCGGTGCCGGCGGGCGCGCTGCTGGTCGCCTGTGCGGTGGTGGCGCTGGGCGTGGCATGGCAGGCACCTCGTGCGGCGGTGGCCGTGTCGGTTGTGGCGGGGCTCGCGGTGGTCACGGCGGCGGGCGGTGTGCTGCGCCCGGTCCTGCCGGGCGACTGGGAGATGCCGGTGTACGTGCTGTGCGCGGTGGCCCCGGCGGGCGCACTGCGGTCGGCGGCGCCGCGCGGGGTACGCAAGGGCCTGGCCGGGGCGGGTGCCGGGGTGCTGGCCCTGGGCGTGCTCTGGGCGCTCCCGCCGGTCGCGGCGGCGCTGCTCGGCCCCGTGGCGCGGACGACCCCGGTCTGGTCGGGCGCCCACGCGGAGTCCGTTCTCGCCTGGTACCCGTCCACCGCGCCGGTGGTCCTGCTCGTCGCGGCCGGGGCCTTCGCCGCCCTGCCGCGCCTCTGGTCCCGCTGCGCGGCGCTCTTCCTGGCCTGGGCGACCCTGACGGCGCTCCCGCTCTCCCTGGAACTCCCGTACGCGGCCACTCTGACCCTCCAGCTCGTGACGACCACGGCGGCCCTCGCCCTGGCGCTCCGCCCGTCGTCCCTGACGCGCGGCCTGCCGTCACCGGCCGGAACAGGCCGCGCGGCGGACCCGGCGGCCGAGCCCGCCGGGCACTCCGGCGGCGAGGCGGGCTCGTCGTCTGCCGATCGCGCCATGCGATCCAACGACGAGGCCGCTGGGACCACCACCCGGACGTCCGACGACGCCGAGGTGGCCGGGAAGCGTCCGCGCGCCGGCGGCCCGGAGGCCTCGTGGCACAGGTGGGGGCCGGTGCGCCCGGTGGCCGCCCCCACGACCGTGCAGCCCCGCGAGGTGCTCGGGTGGAGTGCGTTCGGGTGCGGGCTCGTCTCCGCCCTGAGCACGGTCGCAGTGGCTCTGGACACGCGGGGGGCGACCTTCGGGGCGCTCGGCGTGCTCCTCGGGCTCTTCGTGGCGGGCGCGTTCCTCTCCGAGGGCGCCCGGCGAGCCGTCGCCGCCTGTGCGGCGGTCGTCGTGACGACCGGCCTGGTCTCCGCCGGCGCCGCCGCGGCGGAGCTCCAGGCCCCGGACACCGCCCTGGCGCTGCTCCTGGTCCCCACCGCCACCGCCTTGCTCGGCGCACGTCTTCGGCGCCATCCGGTCGCACTGCCGGTGGAGCTCACCGGAACCGGCGTGGCGCTGCTCGCGCTCGCCACGGCGGCGGCGTCCTCCCGGCCGGCCGTCCTCGCGCTCGTCCTCGCCCTCGTCGGCGTGATCGCCGCCGCCACGGCCGTCAGGCCCGAGCGCCGTCCGCTCGCCTCCTGGATCGCGGGTGCGCTGTTCCTCCTGGCGACCTGGGTGCGTCTGGCCGTCTGGGACGTGACGACACCGGAGGCGTACACACTGCCCGTCACCGTGCCGGCCCTCGTGGTCGGTGTGCTCCGGCGGCGCCGCGAACCGGAGGCCTCGTCCTGGGTGGCGTACGGCCCCGGGCTCGCCGCCACACTGGTGCCCAGCCTGTTCGCCGCCTGGGCGGACCCGGACTGGCCTCGCCCGCTGCTCCTCGGAGTCGCCGCGCTCGTGGTGACCCTGCTGGGCGCACGGTTCCGGCTCCAGGCCCTGCTGGTGCTCGGCGGTACGGTCCTCGCCCTCGACGGGCTGCACGAGCTGGCCCCGTACGTCGTCCAGGCCGTCGGGGCGCTCCCCCGCTGGCTGCCCCCGGCGCTCGCCGGTCTGCTGCTCCTGGCCGTGGGGGCGACGTACGAGCAGCGGCTGCGGGACGCCCGCCGTCTCCGGGAGCGGCTCGGCCGCATGCGGTGACACGGCCGGCCCGTTGCCGGGGAACGCCGAAGGCCCGGAGACTGGATTCGGTCTCCGGGCCTTCGGTCCGGGTGGTGGGCGATACTGGGTTCGAACCAGTGACCTCTTCGGTGTGAACGAAGCGCTCTCCCACTGAGCTAATCGCCCGGGCGCACCGCAAACATTACCGCATGTCAGCCGGTGCCCCGACCGTCCCCCGGGTCAGTCGTCGATCTTCCACGGCATGACGAAGCCGTACTTCCAGAGGTAGAAACCGAGCAGCGCTCCGACGACGACCAGACCGATCGTCGTCAGGATGATGTTGCGCCGCCGGACCTTCGGGTCGAGCGCGCGCTGTGCCGCCTCGGTGACCTTCCGCTTCGTCCAGCGGAGCACGAGCTGCGCCCAGACGAACTCGGTGGCCCAGATCGCCATGCCGCCGAAGATCACCAGCCAGCCGGGGCCCGGCAGGGGCAGCATGACGACGCCGGCGCCGACCACCGCCAGCCCCACGATGAAGACGCCGACCTGCCAACTCATGTGCAGGGTCCGCCGGGCCTTGATGAACTCGGGGGCCCTGGATCCCAGCTCGGATCCCCCGTCGGCCGCGGACTCCCCGGTGCGCTCGTCACTCTCCGCATTCATGGTCCCAACTTACCGGACCGGGCGACCTCACTCGTATGGCGGTACTACCTAAAGTCACACACCCCCATACGAGCTACCTGAACGATCACAAAACAGACAGAGGGGTTTACAACGGCACCGTAGGTGGCATGTCGATTTCGCCGACGTGCGAATCCCCGAGCGCACACTGAGCGAAAGGCCCTGGCGCTTATGAACACCACGGTCAGCTGCGAGCTGCACCTGCGCCTCGTTGTGTCGAGCGAGTCCTCACTGCCTGTACCCGCGGGCCTGCGGTATGACACGGCCGATCCGTATGCCGTGCACGCCACCTTCCACACCGGAGCCGAGGAGACGGTCGAGTGGGTCTTCGCCCGCGACCTTCTCGCCGAGGGGCTGCACCGGCCCACCGGCACCGGCGACGTCAGAGTCTGGCCGTCCCGCAGTCACGGTCAGGGCGTCGTCTGCATCGCGTTGAGTTCACCCGAGGGCGAAGCCCTGCTCGAGGCCCCGGCGAGGGCCCTGGAGTCGTTCCTGAAGCGGACCGACGCCGCGGTGCCGCCCGGCACCGAGCACCGCCACTTCGATCTCGACACGGAGCTCTCACACATCCTGGCCGACAGCTGAGCCAGGCCGAGAGCCGCACGGCGCCGTCCGACTCGGGGCGACGGCGCCGCGTGGACAACCGCATACGGCAGACATCGGCGTCCTCACCGCGCAGCCGGCGCGGAGGAGGGCGCCGACGCCCGTTCCGGGGCCGCGGACCGCGGACCGCGATCACGGGCACGCGGTCAGAGCGGGGTTTCGGCCCCGTACCGGCCCGCTTTCGGACCCCTCCCGGCGCGGCGCGGCGAAGCCGCTAGAGTCAGCGCAATTGTGCGGGCACCCGCCCGCAGCCGGCCAGGGAGCGAATCGTGCTGATTCCCCACGACACCCGGATCGCCCTCGACACCGTCGTCGATCTGATGAACACCGCGCCCCAGGGCGATCGCGAGGACGAACTCGTGGACGTCCCGGCGCTGCGCACCTTCGTGCGGGCCCATGACATCAGCGACGTGCGCGAGCTCGACGAGGACGACCTCAAGGCCGTCCAGGGCGTACGGGCCAGGTTCGCGGCGATCTTCGCCGCGCCGGACGCCCGGATCGCGACCACGCTGATCAACCAGCTCGTCGCCGCCGCGGGCACGACGCCGCAGCTCACCAACCACGACGGCTACGACTGGCACGTGCACTACTTCGCGCCCGGCGCATCGGTCGCCGACCACCTGGGCGCGGACTGCGGCATGGCCCTGGCGTTCATCATCGTGGCGGGAGAGCGGGAACGCCTGCGGCGTTGCGAGGCACCCGACTGCGGCCGGGCCTTCGTCGACCTCTCCCGCAACCGTTCGCGCCGCTACTGCGACAGCCGTACCTGCGGTAACCGGCTCCATGTCGCCGCGTACCGGGCGCGCCGCAAGGAAGCGGCCGGCTGACCGGCCGCGTGCCGCCTCACAGCAGGAAGAGGTCGTGCACGGCGGCCGTCAGGAGCAGGAAGCCGATCACCGCGAGGAAGATCATCAGTGGCGGCTGGGAGAGCGCGAACAGACAACCGCGCGGCTCTTCGGTGGGAGCGGGGGCGTGATCCCGCGAGGTATCGAGCATCTCGGGGGCGATCATGGCGCAGCGCCCCGCGGGAGGGTTCGCAACACGCCCCTCGGGAGGGGGAGTTCATCACATCCCGTGGATGCCGCGGACGCTCAGATGCCGTGCTTCTTCAGAATCGCCTCGATGTCGCTGAAGTCGTCCCCCGCCGTCGAACCCTTCGGCTTCGGGGTCGCACCGCGCTGTCCGCGGCCGAGCGAGGGCGCCGAGGCGGCCGGAGCGACGACGCCGGGCTCGGTCTTCCCGCCCTTCTCGACCTCCGGGCGTCCCGATCTGCGCCGCTCGACGGCCCGCGTGGAGACGAAGAGCAGCCAGGCCACGCCGAGTACGCCGAAACCGGCCCAGGCGGTCGGGCTGAAGGCCGTGTCGAAGGCCCACTCCACCGCCCCGGTCATCACCAGGCCGATGGGCACCAGGGAGTAGGCGGCGATCCGTGCCGCGGCGAGGAAGCGCTTGCGGTACGCCGTGATGGCGGCGATGCCGAGGCCCGCCACGGACACCGCGGAAAAGATGGTCTCGGCGAGCATGCGATCCTCCTGGGCCCGGTGCGATACGTCCCTTCCATCCTGCACCGCCGAGGTGGCCCACGGCCATGTCACCGGGCGGACCTCAGGGAGATCTCCGGGTCGCCCCGGCCGGATCTCCTCCCCAGGTCCCGGTTGGGCCGTGCCGGCGGAGGCTGGAAGACTGCCCCCATGAGCGACTCCACCACCCCGTCCGCCTCCCCCGTCACCGTGGAGGCCTGGTTCGACCTCCAGTGCCCCGACTGCTTCCGCGCGCTCGACGACGTGCGCGCGCTGCGCGGGAAGTACGGCGACCGGATCGACGTCCAGCTGCGGCACTTCCCGCTGGAGAAGCACAAGCACGCCTATGCCGCCGCGCAGGCCGCAGAGGAGGCCGCCGAGCAGGGCAAGGGCTGGCCGTACGCGGAGGCGCTGCTGGCCAGGACCGCGGAGCTGGGCGAGCGGGGCGAGCCGGTCCTCCTGGACGTGGCGCGCGAACTGGGTCTGGACGCCGAGGAGTTCGACACCGCCCTGATCGACGGACGGCACCTGCTGACCGTCGACGCCGATCAGGCGGAGGGCAAGGCGATCAAGGTGACCGGCACCCCGACCTATGTCGTCGGCGGCGAGCGCCTGGACGGCGGGCAGAGCCAGGACGGCCTGCGCGCGCGCATCGAGGAGATCGCCGACCGCCTGCTCGCCGGCTGACGTACCTGCGCCGGGGCGGCCGGGGGGCCGGCGGGCACCCCTACAGCAAGGCCTTGTAGCTGTTGACGTGTGTCGTCCGGTAGCCGAGCGACTCGTAGAGCCGGATCGCCGGGGTGTTGCCCGTGAAGACGTGGAGTCCGAGCCGGCGCTCCCCGGCGCCGAGCGTGTCCCGCTCGGCGAGCAGCATCAGGGCGCGGCCGTAGCCGCGGCCACGATGGCTCTCGGCGACCTCGATGCCGTAGACGTACCTGCCGTGGACACCCGGTTCCAGCTCCCGGGCCCCGGTCCACACGTGGCCGACGTTCTCCCCGTCCCACACCGCCACGCTGATCGCCGCCCCCGGTGAGCTCAGGCCCTGCGGCAGCAGCTCGCGGTGGCTGGCCTCGGACTTGGCCCGGGCCTGCTCCTCGGGAACACCCCGCTCCATCCAGCTCTGCGCGAAGCCCTCCTGGGCCTCCGCCTTCCACGGCCCGAACTCCGCCTCCGTCATGGGGCGGACCTCGAGACCGGGCGGCAGCTCCGGCGGCTCCGCCGGGAGCTCCTTGACCATGTTCCGGCTGCGCTCGGTGTAGCCGAGGGCCACCGCCATCCGCAGCGCCGCCTCCGCCCGCGCCGGCACGGAGATCTGGACCTCGCGGCAGCCCCAGCCGCGCAGCACCTCCTCGGCGGCGAGCGCGGCGACCGTGCCCCGGCCGCGACGACGGTCCTTCTCGTCGACGCCGAGGTCCTCGATCACTCCGGCACCGACGCCGAAGCCGGGTGCGGTGGTCAGGCGCACGGAGCCGACGCGTCGGCTGTTCACACAGACGTCGTAGACGCGTGCGCGCCCGCCGTCGGGGGTCTGCTGAAGCGGCTCGGCCGGCCGCAGGGTGGTGGTCATCACCGGTGTTCTACCCAGCGGAACGGCCGTCCGTCATCCCCTTATCGCGCTATCGCGCGTGCGGGTCCTTGTCGGCCGCCGCGTGCTCGTCGAAGATCCTCATCGCCTTCGCCGTGACCGGCCCCGGGGCGGGGGTCAGTTCGCGGTCGTCGACCCGGTGCACGGCCTGGATGTCGCGGAGGGTGGAGGTCAGGAAGATCTCCTGGGCGCTCTGCAGGACCTCCAGCGGCAGGTCGGTCTCCACCGCGCCGGTCCACTCGACCGCGAGGGCGCGGGTGATGCCGGCGAGGCAGCCGGAGGAGACGGGCGGGGTGTGGATGCGGCCGTCGAGCACGACGAACACGTTGGAGCCGGTGCCCTCGCAGAGCTGCCCGATGGTGTTGGCGAACAGCGCCTCGGAGGCGCCGTGTTCGCGCGCCCTGGCGAGGGCGACGACGTTCTCGGCGTACGAGGTGGTCTTCAGGCCCGTGAGTGCGCCACGCTCGTTACGGGTCCAGGGGACCGTGATCACGGCGGTGGAGTCGGGGCGGCGGCCGGTCTCGCCGAGGGCCACGACGAGGCTGGCCCCCGCGTCCCCGCGCTCGGAACCGAGCGGGGAGAGACCGCCGGTGTACGTGATGCGGAGCCGGCCGAGCTCCATGGGGTTGGCCTCCAGGACCGCGGCGCAGGCGCGGCGGACCTCGTCGAGGTCGGGGTCGGGCAGGCCCAGACCTCGCGCCGAGCGGGTGAGGCGCTCCAGGTGGAGAGTGAGGGCGAAGGTCTCGCCGCGGACGGCCTTGACCGTTTCGAAGACGCCGTCGCCGACCGTCAGCCCGTGGTCCAGGACGGACACCCGGGCTTCCTCCGCGTCGCGCAGTCCTCCGTTGACCCAGAGTTTCATCGAGAAATGGCCTTTCCGCTCGCCTCGTGCGCGCCCGACGCTACCGCCAGCAGCCGGGACGCCTTCAACTCGGTCTCCGCCCACTCACGCTCGGGGTCCGAGCCCCAGGTGATGCCGGCGCCGGTGCCGAAGCGGAGCACGCCCTCGGGGCGGTCGATCCAGAAGGTCCTTATGCCGACCGCCAGCTCGGCGGTGCGACGGTCGGCGTCGACCCAGCCGATGCCCCCGCAGTACGGGCCGCGGGGTGCGGTCTCCAGGGCATCGATGATCCGCAGGGCGCTCGACTTGGGTGCTCCGGTGACCGAGCCGGGCGGGAAGGTGGCGGCGAGCAGCTCCGGCCAGCCCGCCTTCTCGTCGAGTTCGCCGCGGACGGTGGAGACGAGGTGGACCAGGCCCGGGTGGGGCTCGACGGCGCAGAGTTCGGGAACGGTGACCGAGCCGGTGGCACAGACCCGGCCCAGGTCGTTCCGTACGAGGTCCACGATCATCACGTTCTCGGCGTGGTCCTTCTCCAGCAGGTCCTCGGCGGTGCGCCCGGTGCCCTTGATGGGACCGGACTCGACCGTGGCACCCGTGCGGCGCAGATAGAGCTCGGGGGACGCGGTGGCGATCTCCACCCCGTGGGCGGGCAGCCGAATCGTTCCGGCGTACGGCGCGGGGTTGCCGCGCGCGAGGAGCGCGGTGAGGGCGTCGACGTCGGCCGCGTCGGGGTCGGGCAGCGCGGCGGTCATCACACGGCAGAGGTTCGCCTGGTAGACCTCGCCGCGCGCGATGTGTCCACGGATACGGCGGACGCCCTCGGTGTACGCGGCGTGGTCGAGGGACGACGTCCAGTCGCCGGCAGCGGGGCCGCGCCAGGCGCCCGGTGTGGGGGCGGGGACGGGGTCGGCCCGTACGTCACCGAAGCGGGCACAGGTCAGACGGCCCTCGAAGTCCGCGGAGACGGCCCAGAAGCCGGCGGAGTCCAGGGCCGCGGGGTCGCTGGTGACGTCCCGCAGATCGGTCGCGACGAGGCCGCCGAAGCGGGCCAGAGGAGCAAGGTCGTGCACGAATCGAGTCTAGGCGGGCGGGAGGGGCGGCGGGGCTCCGGCGCGGACGCCGGTGGTGGGCACCCACGCGGGGCGGCTGCGCGCCACCTCGGGGACACGGGGAGTGAACGTCGCGCGAACGGTCTCGGCCACCCGGCTCCGTGCGCAGCTCAGCACGCTGCGGAAACGCGTTTTTGTGCTGGCCCAGGAATCCGCTAGAGTTCAACACGTCGCCGGGACGCGCAAGCGGAACGGAAACGACAAGCGGACGTGGCTCAGTTGGTAGAGCATCACCTTGCCAAGGTGAGGGTCGCGAGTTCGAATCTCGTCGTCCGCTCGATGTGGGGGATCTTCCCGAACCCCTGTATTCACTCCTGGTGGAGTGGCCGAGAGGCGAGGCAACGGCCTGCAAAGCCGTCTACACGGGTTCAAATCCCGTCTCCACCTCCAAGGACGATTAGCTCAGCGGGAGAGCGCTTCCCTGACACGGAAGAGGTCACTGGTTCAATCCCAGTATCGTCCACTGGTCCGTAAGGATCTGGTCCGCAAGGATCCCCGCGCGATTAGCTCAGCGGGAGAGCGCTTCCCTGACACGGAAGAGGTCACTGGTTCAATCCCAGTATCGCGCACGCAGCAAAGCCCCTGGTCCTGTATGGTTTGGGACCGGCCCGCGCGATTAGCTCAGCGGGAGAGCGCTTCCCTGACACGGAAGAGGTCACTGGTTCAATCCCAGTATCGCGCACCATACGACGGAGCCCCCGGTCGCCTCTCGCGGCCGGGGGCTTCGTCGTGTCCGTCCATGCTCAGGAGGAGAAGAGCATCCGGCCGAAGCCACGCTGGTGGCGGTGACCGCCGTGGTGGCCGCCGTGGTGCGGGGCACCCCACGCGGGGGCGGCGGGGGCACCGTGCGCCGGGTAGGCCGGCGGGGCGGGCGCGGGCGGGGCCTGCTGCACCCACTGGGACTCGAGCCGGGTCAGGGCCTCCAGCTCGCCGTAGTCCAGGAATATCCCCCGGCATCCGCTGCACTGCTCGATCTGGACGCCGTTGCGGTTGTACGTGTGCATCGCTGCGTGGCACTTGGGACACTGCATGGTCGGCTCAACTCCCTGCCGTTCGAATGGTGCTTTCAGCTTAGGGGGACGCAGGCCGGGCCAACTCGGTTCGGAGTGAGCCGATTCGGGCACACGTGTCGATCATCACGCCCTCGACCTCGTCGAGGGGCCGCTGCTCGGCGGTGGACTTGGCGAGGGCGAGTGCCGCCGTCTGGACGGTCAGGGCGCGGGCGGGGACGTCGAGTTGGCCCCAGGGGTCGTGGGCGTCGACGGCGGGGCCCCCGGCCCGCACGTACGCGTCGAGGAAGCGGGACCAGACGTCCGGGGGCAGGAGGCCGGCGGCGAACCAGGCCGCGGGGCGGGCCAGGTCCCAGGCGGGGTCGCCGAGGCCGAGGTCGTCCACGTCGATGAGGACCCAGGGACGGTCGGGGGTACGGGGGTCGCGCACGAGCTGGCCGAGGTGGAAGTCGCCGTGACAGAGGAGGCGGGTGGCCGTCCCCTTCCCGGGGAGCGTACGCCAGGCGCTCAGCACGGCCTCGACGGCGGTGCGGGGCGCGCCGTCGGCCCGGCGCATCCGCTCGACGGCGAGGGCGGCCTTGGCCGGGGCCCGCATGGCCGGGAGGCCGGAAGGCGGCGGGGTGCGGTGCAGCCGGGCGAGGAGCCGGGCGGCATCCTCCCAGGGCGCCGCGTCGGGGTCGTCGGGGTCGACGGGGGCGCCGTAGGGCCAGGCGGTGAGCGGCCGGTCGGCGAGGTACGGGGCGGGGTGGGCGTGGGGCGGGAGCAGGATGCCGTCCAGGGCGTCGAGGGCGGCGACGGCGATCCGGGCCGCGTGCTCCTCGGGGTCGGTGCCGGGGGCGTGGGCCTTGACGACGACCGCTCCGTGGCGGACGACGGTGCCGTCGTCCCGGTCGGCGAGGACGGTCCGGGTGTGTTCGGCGCACGGGCAGGCCGCGTCGGCCCGGTGCGCCGCGTCGCGCGCGAGGGCGCCCAGTCGTTCGAGTTCGGCGTGCTCCACGCGGGGAGCGTACGCGCCGCCGTCGTGGCCAGGCGGGCCCGGGGCACCGCAGCCGCCGTCGTGGCCAGGCGGGCTCGGGGCACCGCAGCCGCCGCCCCGGGAAAGCGCGAGGGCCGGTCAGCTCCCCAGCTGACCGGCCACACGCTGCCGTCCGCCGCACCCCCGTCCCCACGGGGTTGTTGGCCGGATGTCCCCGACCCGGGCCGCTCTCCCGGGTCCGGGGCGCCGCTCAGCGCCCCAGCATCACGCCCACGGACGACGCATGGGTGACCACTGCGTCCCAGCCGCCGAAGGCGACGACCAGCAGGGTCGCGAGAGGGAGGACCATGGCGGTCGCCACCAGGGGGTGACGGCGGGCCGAAGGTCGGGTGCTGATCCGCGGTGCCGAATACGCCATGGGTCCTCTCCTGTCGTGTCTGGCAGCGGCGGGTGTTGACCTCGGGGGACGAGTGCTGCACCCGCCGCTTGACTTCAACACTAGGGATCGGACACCGCCCGGACGTCATGCCCGCGTACCGATCTCCGGGCCTCCCGGAGGATGACGAGCCACGTTCGGCGTACTCCCCTGGGTGGAGGAGCCGGGCTAGGACTGAGGGTCTTCCCTGAGAGGGACCGGCTGCTCGACCAGTGCGAGGACCCGGCTCGCCATGAATCGGGCCGTCCGGACGACCACCCCCGTGCGCGTGACTTCGCTCACTTCCACGACCCCTCGCCGTACGGCCGTCTCCACCCTCCGGCCCGCCCTGGAGGCCACCACTTCGTACGTCCGTGTCGTGTCCCCCGCGTCCACGACTATCTCCACACGATCACCCTTCATCGTCCGAATCCCCCTTCTGCGATTGGATGTTGGAGAATCCCGTGGCCCGGACGGGCCGAAGCGCCGCCGTTCTGACCACCCCTCAAGTGTCCTCCCCAGCACTGACAATCGATCCCCGCGCGAGGGCGCGGCCTATGAGCACACCGGGTCGTCAATACGTAAGCTGTGCCACGTCGAACGGACGAGGGGACGGACATGGCGATGATGCGGCTCCGGCGCGAGGATCCGCGGATCGTCGGGTCGTTCCGGCTCCACCGCCGGCTCGGGGCCGGCGGGATGGGGGTCGTGTACCTGGGGTCCGACCGGCGCGGGCAGCGGGTGGCGCTGAAGGTGATCCGGCCCGACCTGGCCGAGGACCAGGAGTTCCGGTCGCGCTTCGCGCGCGAGGTCTCCGCGGCCCGCCGGATCCGGGGCGGCTGCACGGCCCGGCTGGTCGCCGCCGACCTGGAGGCCGACCGTCCGTGGTTCGCCACCCAGTACGTGCCCGGCCCGTCGCTGCACGACCGGGTCGCCGAGGAGGGGCCGCTGCGGGCCGCCGACGTGGCCGCGATCGGGGCGGCGCTCTCGGAGGGCCTGGTGGCCGTACACGAGGCTGGGGTCGTCCACCGGGACCTCAAGCCGTCGAACATCCTGCTGTCCCCCAAGGGCCCCCGGATCATCGACTTCGGCATCGCCTGGGCCACGGGCGCCAGCACCCTCACCCATGTGGGCACGGCCGTCGGCTCCCCCGGCTTCCTCGCGCCGGAGCAGGTGCGTGGCGCGGCCGTCACCCCGGCCACGGACGTCTTCTCGCTCGGCGCCACCCTGGCGTACGCGGCGATGGCGGACTCCCCGTTCGGTCATGGCAGCTCGGAGGTCATGCTCTACCGGGTGGTCCACGAGGAGCCGCAGCTCGGCGGCGTACCGGACGCGCTGGCCCCCCTCGTGCGGGCCTGTCTGGCCAAGGATCCCGAGGACCGGCCCAGCACGCTCCAGCTCTCCATGCGGCTCAAGGAGATCGCCGCCCGCGAGGCACAGGGGCTGCCCGCTGGCCGTCCGCCCGTCCAGCGGGAGCGCACGGAGCAGTCGACCGGCAGCCGGCCGACGGAGCGGTACACCGAGCGCACGACGCAGGGACGGGACCAGGGCGACCCCGCCTCACGGCCGTCCGCGCCCCGTACGGGCGGTGGATCCGCGCGTGCCTCGCAGTCCCGGCCGAACGGGCGTCCCGCGCCCTCCCGGCCCGGCGGCGCGCGCACGACCTCGACGGGCCGCCGCCCGGCCAACCCGCGGCTGCTGCGGCAGCGGCTCTTCGTGTTCGTCGTGGTGACGCTGGTCGTCGCCCTGGGGATCGCGGCCGCACAGGCACTCCAGGGATAGGCGTGGGCCAGGCGACGCCCGGGGGCTGTCCGGTCAGTCCTGGGGGCGGCCGCCGGCCACCGCGTAGAAGGCCACGGCCGCCGCCGCGCCCACATTGAGCGAGTCGACGCCGTGCGCCATCGGGATGCGCACCCATTCGTCCGCCGCGCGCAGCGCCTGCGTGGAAAGGCCGTCGCCCTCGGCGCCGAGCATCAGCGCCGCCCGTTCGAGCTTGTGCGGGGCCGCCACGTCGATCGGGGAGGCCTTCTCGTCCGGGGTGAGGGCGAGCAGCTTGAAGCCTGCCTCCCGTACCGCTTCCAGCCCGCGCGGCCAGGTGCCCAGACGGGCGTACGGGACGGAGAAGACCGCGCCCATGGAGACCTTCACGGACCGGCGGTACAGCGGGTCCGCGCAGTCCGGCGACAGCAGCACCGCGTCCATGCCGAGAGCGGCCGCGCTGCGGAAGATGGCGCCGATGTTGGTGTGGTCGTTGACCGACTCCATCACGGCGACGCGGCGGGTCGTACGGAGCAGGTCCTCGGCGCTCGGCAGCGGCTTGCGCTGCATGGAGGCGAGGGCCCCGCGGTGCACGTGGTAGCCGGTGACGCGCTCGGCGAGTTCCGGCTGCACCGCGTACACGGGCGCCGGGACCTCGTCGATGACGTCCCGCATTGCATCGACCCACTTGGCGGAGAGCAGCATCGACCGCATCTCGTACCCGGCCTGCCGGGCCCGGCGGATGACCTTCTCGCCCTCGGCGATGAACAGCCCCTCGGCGGGCTCGCGCCTGCGGCGCAGCTCCACATCGGTCAGGCCGGTGTAGTCGCGCAGGCGCGGGTCGTCGGGATCGTCGATCGTGATGAGTTCGGCCACGAGGTGATACTGCCTTGTCCGGGGTGCGGTGCCAATGTGTGCGACGGGGGTTCGATCACCCCTGGCCGCGGGGTTACTTCACGAGCTTGTCGGGGCTCTCCGTGACCACGTCGCCGATGACGATGACGGCCGGCGGGCGGACCTCCTGGGCCTTCACCGTCTCCGCGACCGTGGCCAGCGTGGCGTCCACGCGGCGCTGGGTGGCGGTGGTGCCCTCCTGGACGAGGGCGAGCGGCGTCTCGGGGGACTTGCCGTGGGCGACGAGCGCCTCGGCGATCTTCCCGATCTTGTCGACGCCCATCAGGATCACCAACGTGCCGGTGAGCTTGGCGAGCGAGGCCCAGTCGACCAGGGAGCGCGGGTCGTCGGGCGCCACGTGCCCGCTGACGACGGTGAACTCGTGGGCCACTCCTCGGTGCGTGACCGGGATGCCGGCCGCGCCCGGGACGGAGATCGAGCTGGAGATGCCGGGGACGACGGTGCAGGGGATGCCCTCCGCCGCCAGCGCCTGGGCCTCCTCCATGCCGCGGCCGAAGACGAACGGGTCGCCGCCCTTGAGCCGCACGACCGACTTGCCGGCCTTGGCGTGCTCGATGAGCGCGTTGTTGATGGCCTCCTGCGCCATGAACCGGCCGTACGGGATCTTCGCCGCGTCGATCACCTCGACGTGCGGGGGCAGCTCGTCGAGCAGGTCACGGGGCCCGAGGCGGTCGGCGATGACCACGTCGGCCTCGGCGAGCAGCCGGCGGCCGCGGACCGTGATCAGGTCGGGGTCGCCGGGGCCGCCGCCCACCAGCGCCACGAAGGGGGTACGGGAACGGTGCTGCGGGGCCGCGAGGGAACCGTCCCGCAGGCCCTCGACGATGGCGTCCCGCACGGCGGCGGAGCGGCGGGGGTCGTGGCCGGTGAGCACGGCGACGGTCACGCCCTCGCTGCGGCCGGTGGCCGGGGTCCAGGCCGTAGCCGCGTCGGCGTCGTCGGACCGCACGCACCAGGTCTTGGTCCGCTCGGCCTCGTCGGAGGCGGCGGCGTTGGCGACGGGGTCGCTGGTGGCCACGAGGGCGTACCAGGCGTCGGCCATGTCCCCGTCCTCGTACCGGCGCCTGGCCCAGGTGATCTCGCCGGTCTCGGCCATCGCCTCGACGGACGGGGTCGCGGACGGGGAGATCAGCGTGACGTCGGCGCCTGCCGCGATGAGGGCGGGGAGCCGGCGCTGGGCGACCTGGCCGCCGCCGAGGACGACGACCCGCCGGCCGGAGAGGCGGAGGCCGACGGGGTAGGCGGGGTACGCGGCGGTCTCGACGGGGTCGGCCATGGGTGTGCGGCTCCTCGGAGAGGCGGGGTACGGGGCCGCTGCGGCGGTGAAGCGGCTGGTGGGACGCGGTGCGGTGATCGGTGCGGGCACCGGTGCCCACGATATCGGTCACCGGGGGTGGGCGGCCTGTGACGGATGTCCCTGCCCTGGAGGCCAGGAGGGTCTCGAACCGGGCCGTGGTGGTGCGCCCACCCGTCCCGCGAGGCGGACGGGTGGGCACGACGGTCACGGCGGGGTGGCTACTTCTCCGTCACGCCCGCGGAGTCGAACGTCGCCACCTCGTGCATCGCGCGGGCCGCGCTCTGGACGATCGGGAGGGCGAGCAGGGCGCCGGTGCCCTCGCCGAGGCGGAGGTCGAGGTCGACCAGCGGGCGCAGGCCCAGCTTGTTGAGGGCCGCCACATGACCCGGCTCCGCGCTGCGGTGGCCCGCGATGCAGGCCGCCAGGGACTCGGGCGCGATCGCCCTGGCCACGAGCGCTGCCGCGCCCGTCGAGACACCGTCCAGGACGACCGGCGTGCGCAGCGAGGCCGCGCCCAGGATGAGGCCGACGAGCGCCGCGTGCTCCAGGCCGCCGACCGCCGAGAGGACGCCGATCGGGTCCGCCGGGTCCGGCTTGTGGAGGTCGAGGGCGCGTCGCACCACGTCGACCTTGCGCGCGTGCATCTCGTCGTTGATGCCGGTGCCGCGACCGGTGACCTCGACCGGGTCGACCCCCGTGTACACGGAGATCAGCGCCGCGGACGCGGTGGTGTTCGCGATGCCCATCTCGCCGGTCAGCAGGGCCTTGTTGCCCGCCGCCACGAGGTCCCGGGCGGTCTCGATGCCCACCTCGATCGCGCCGAGCACCTCCTCGCGGGTCATCGCGAGACCGGTCGTGAAGTCACCGGTACCGGCGCGGACCTTGCGCGGCAGCAGGCCGGGCGTGGCCGGCAGGTCGGAGGCGACACCGACGTCGATCACACAGACCTCGGCGCCCACCTGGTTCGCGAAGGCGTTGCAGACCGCTCCCCCGCCGAGGAAGTTCGCGACCATCTGGCCGGTCACCTCCTGGGGCCAGGCGGTGACGCCCTGGGCGTGCACGCCGTGGTCGCCGGCGAAGATCGCGACGGCCGCGGGCTCCGGGACCGGCGGCGGGCACATCCGGGAGAGCCCGGAGAGCTGCGCGGCGATGATCTCCAGCATGCCGAGGGCCCCCGCGGGCTTCGTCATGCGCTTCTGCCGCTCCCAGGCCTCGCCGAGCGCCTTGGCGTCCAGCGGGCGGATGTTGCCGACGGTCTCCTGGAGCAGGTCGTGCGGCTCCTCGCCGGGCAGCGCCCTGCGGCCGTACGTCTCCTCGTGGACGACCCAGGACAGCGGACGGCGCTTGGACCAGCCCGCCTGCATCAGCTCGGGCTCCTCGGGGAACTCGTCGACGTAGCCGACGCACAGGTACGCGACCACCTCGAGGTGCTCGGGCAGGCCGAGGGACCGCACCATCTCACGCTCGTCGAAGAAGCTGACCCAGCCGACGCCGAGGCCCTCGGCGCGGGCGGCGAGCCAGAGGTTCTCGACGGCGAGCGCCGAGGAGTACGGCGCCATCTGCGGCTGCGTGTAGCGGCCGAGGGTGTGCCGGCCGCCCCGCGTGGGGTCGGCGGTCACGACGATGTTGACCGGGGTGTCGAGGATGGCCTCGATCTTCAGTTCCTTGAACTGCTTCGCCCGGGCCTTCGGCAGCGACTTGGCGTAGGCCTCGCGCTGGCGCTGGGCGAGTTCGTGCATGCTCCGGCGGGTCTCGGCGGAGCGGATGACGACGAAGTCCCAGGGCTGGGAGTGGCCGACGCTGGGGGCTGTGTGGGCGGCCTCCAGGACGCGCAGCAGCACCTCGTGCGGGATCGGGTCGGAGCGGAAGCCGTTGCGGATGTCGCGGCGCTCACGCATGACGCGGAGCACGGCCTCGCGCTCGGCGTCGGCGTACCCGGGCGCCGGTGCGCCGACGGGCTCCCCGGCGTCCGCCGTCTCGGTCTCCACCGTCTCGGTCTCCGCCGCGCCGACGGCGGCCGCCTCGGTCTCCGCCGCGTCCACGGGCGTCTGGTCGGCGGGCGCCTGGTCGGCAGGGGCCTCGTCCGGGCCCGGCTGCTCGACGGCGTTCTCCTGGGCGGCGGGCTCCTCGGCGACCGGGACCGCCTCGACGGAGGGCTCGTCGACCGCGACCGCCTCCTCGGACGGCGCGTCCGCCGCGGGCTCCTGCGCCGGGGGCTCCTCGACCGGCTCGGCGTGCTCGACCGGTTCGACCGTCACGACCGAATCGACCGACTCCGCCTGCTCGACGACCGGTTCCGCCGCCGCGGACTCCTCGGCGACAGGCTCTTCCGCGACCGGATCCTCCGCCACGCGCTCGGCAACGGCTTCGGTGGCCTCGGGCTCCTGCACGGCCTCGACTGCGGTTTCCTCGGCCTGCGGTACGGGCACGGCGACGGCCGGGCCGCCGTCGCGCGGCGCGGGGACGGCCACGGGGGCCTCCGCCACGGGCGCCTCGACCGGAGCGGCCTCTTCCACGGGCGCCTCGGCGACCGGGGCCGTCTCTTCCACGACCGGAGCCTCCGCCACGACCGGAGCCTCCGCCACTACGGCCTCGGCGACTACCGGAGCCTCGGCGACGGGGGCCTCGGCGACGGGGGCCTCGGTCACCGGCTGCTCGGCGGCCTGCGTCGGCGCCAGGTGCGGGGTCGTCGGAACCGTGCCCTCGACCTGGACGAACTGGCCGACCGTTTCTGCGGGCATCGGCTGCTGCACGGGCACCTGCGGCTGCGAGTCCCACGGAACGGCGCCCTGCGGCGGCATCTCGCCGAGCTGAGCGGCGGCCGGGGCGACGGGCAGCTCCTGGGGGATGTCGAGGTACTCGGGGCCGGTCGTCGGCGGACCCGCGACCCGGCTGGGGACGGGGGCGGGCGCGGTCGCGGCGACGGGGGCCGGGACGGGCGCGGCCACGGGGGCGGGCGCCGCGACGGCCGAGGCGGGCCCGCGGTCGGCGAGGGACCGTACGACTCCCCCGTTGTTCTCCGGCACGGGCGGGCCCATGTGCAGGGGACGGCGGGCGGGCGGCGGGGTCGGGGCGGAGGCCGCCGGCGGCACGCGTACGCCGCTGAGATCCACCGAACCGGAGTCGCGGCCCGCGGCCTCGTGGGCGCCGGTGTCCAGGATCCCGGGCTCGTAGCCGTGGTCGGTCACGACCTCGGCGGCGCCGTACGACTCCTGAGGCGCGACAGGCACACCGTGGGCGGGGGTGGCGAGGATCTGACCGGACTCCACGGGCGTCGGTACACCGTGGGCGGGAGTGGACACGCCGTGGTGGACGTTCTCGGGCGCCATCGGCATGCCGTGGGCTGCCTCCGGGGCCGTCGGGACACCGTGGGCGGGGGTGGAGACGGCCTCGTGCGCGACCGGACCGGCGGGGGCGGCCTGAGGGGCCGGGGCCGCCATCGGGGTCTGGGCGGCCAGGGCGTCGGCGATCGGTCCGGCCAGCGGGTCGGTCAGCGGGTCGCCGAGCGGTGGCAGCTGGCCGGGCATCATGCCCTGCGCGGGAACCTGGGCGGGGACGGCGACGGGCGGCGCGGGCACGGAGCCGGGCTGATGCTCGCTCCACGCGCCCTGCGCACCCGGCATCAGGAGCAGATCGTCGTCGTCGGCTGCGCTCTCGGAGGGGTCCAGGAAGGTGTACGCGCCCGGAGCGGGGATGCCCGGCTGCTCGACCATGCCTGCGTTCTCCGGCAGCCCCTCGCCCGGGACCTGGCCGGTGTCCGTCATGCGTACCCCTCGCCCATCGGTTGTGCTCCTTCAGACCTTCGCCCGTCAACAAGAACGAGCGTGCGCGCCGTGCGGCACGAATGACGCGCGGACACCCCAGCATTGTCGCGGCCGACGGCCGTCATGACAGGCGGATCCGGCACGGTTTGCTGTGGACTGCGCCACGTCGCGCGTCCCCCGGTTGCTCCGTACCACATCAGCGGCCGAAGCGGTCACTACTTCCGGACATTGGCGAACAAAAGGCCGACGGTCCGGGTGCGGTACGACGATCGGCCAGCCTACCTGGCCGGGCGGGGCGGCTCGGTCACGGGTGGGCCTCCCTCCAGCACGGCTAGAGCGAGGCCGACCTGCGTCCGGAGAGCAGGAAGACGACGGAGCGGTCGCGTTCCGACCAGTCGCCGGGGTCGAGGTCGACGCTCTGGAGCAGGGCGCATTCGACGGTGTAGCCGCCCTCGGCGAGCGCAGCGCCGATGGCCTCGGCCTCGTCGCGGGTGGAGGCGTGGGCGACGATCCGCTCGGGCCTGCGGTCGGTGCAGGCGGTGACGACGGGGACCCCGCCGCCACCGATCCGTACGACGTCGGGTTCGGGGAGGCGCTCCAGTACATGCGGGGCGCGGCCTCGGACGGCCTGGAGCTGGACGCCTTGCCGGCGGGCGGCGGTCTCGGTGCGGGCGCAGGCGTCCGGGTCGGCGTCCACGGCGATGACGGCGGCGCCGAAGCGGGCGGCCTCGACGGCGAGCGCGCCGCCGCCGCAGCCGATGTCCCAGAGGAGGTCGCCGACGCGGGGGCCGAGGCGGGCGAGCTGGGCGGCACGCAGAGTGGGGTCCTCGCCGCTGCGACGTACGGCTGCGGGGTCCTCCGGCGGCAGGGCCCAGCCGCGGACGGCAGGGGTCTCCTGGCCCATCAGCCAGCCTCCGGGCGGGGCGCCGGCCGTGCCGCCGATGACGATGACGACGTTGGGGTCGCGCCAGGCGTGGTCGGCGGCCTTGTCGGAGGTGAGGACGGTCACCTGCTCGCGGTCGGTGCCCAGCTCCTCGCAGATGACGAAGGTGCGGTGGACGCCGTCGAGGAGGAGGGCGAGTTCGGCGGGTCCGGCACCGGGCGAGGTGAGGACGGCGACCTTGGGGTGGGCGCGGCATACGTTGACGGCGCGGCGCAGGGTGCGCTGGTGGGCGACGACGATCCGGGCGTCGTCCCAGGGCATGCCGGCGCGGGCGAAGGCGGCGGCGACGGAGGAGACCGCGGGGACGACCTCGACCTCCAGGCCGTGCTCGGGGGCGCGCAGGGTGCGGACGACGCCGAAGAACCCCGGGTCGCCGTCGGCGAGGACGACGGCCGTGCCGCGGTGGAGGGCGATGCGGCGGGCGGCGAGGTCGACGCTGCCGAGGCGGATCCGCTCGGCTCCCCGCGGGACCTCGGGCAGGGCGAGGTGGTGCGCGGCGCCGGCCACGAGCGTGGCAGCGGAGAGCGCGGACCGGGCCGCTTCGGTGAGGGGCGAGCCGTCCCAGCCGATCACCGTGACCCGGTCGGCCATCGTCGTCTGTCTCCTGAGGTCTTGTCGCAGGTCGGGGGCGTGTCGAGGGTACCCGGCTTCGGTTGCGGGCTCAGCTCCAGTCGGTGAAGGAGGAGTAGCCGGCCTCCGCCATCTGGTCGGCGACGCCCTCCAGGTCCTCGGGGAGCAGTCCCCAGACGATGAAGTCCGTGCGGAGGTCGGCCCAGGTGCCGTCCTCGGTGCGGGTGCGGGCTATGCAGGCCCCTCGCAGGACGCCCTCGCTGATACAGCCGATCTTCTGGGCGACCTGCTGGGAGGCCGTGTTGTCGGCCGCGGTGCGCAGCTCGATCCGCTCGATCCCCTGGTCGCCGAAGAGCCACCGGGCGGTGGCGAGGGCGGCTTCGGAGGCGTATCCCTCGCCGCGGGCCCAGGGCGCGACGATGTACGACATCTCGGTGGACCTGACATGCCAGTTGGTCTTGCCCAGCTGGACGATGCCGACGAGGCGCTGGGTGAGGAACTCCGTGACGGCCAGGTCGAGGCCCCGGCCGGCCTCGCGCTCCGCGGGGGCGTACTCGGTGATCCAGCGGCGCGCGCCGTGCTCGGTGAAGGGCTGGGGAACGGCCGTCCAGGCCGCGACCATCTCGTCGTTCATCATCTCGGCGAGGGCGGGCGCGTCCGCCTCTTCGAGCGCGCGCAGCACCAACCGGTCCGTGTTGATGGAGATGTCCGGAAAGGTGGTAGTCATGCGCAGCTCCATGCCGTGGACCGTCCGAATCGACCGTGAACGCACAGCATGCAGCATGCAGTCGGGGGGGCGGATCGCCAGGGCAGATGTGGGGGCCGACACAGGCGGGAGACGGCGAAGGGACCCCGCACCGGACGGGGTGTGGGGGGA
>NZ_JBHUYJ010000022.1:19783-33788 GCF_042668715.1 Streptomyces sp. NPDC057271 | reverse complement strand
TAATGAGCGCTTCCATGCGGGGACCCGTCGAAGTCAACCGGAACAACAAAGAGGACAGAAGCAAGCCGGCACCCCCCCCCCCCGGGTCCGATGTGGCGTCAGATACGGGCGGGATACGGCGAAGGCCCCGCGCACCGGACGGGGTGCGGGGGGCCTTCGTCACAAGAACTGTACTGCGGGCCTTACTTGGCGACGGCACCGAAGGCCGGGATGACCGAGCCGGTGTACGTGTCCTCGATGTACTTCTTCACCTCGGGGGAGTTGAGGAGCTTGACGAGCTTCTGCACGCGCGCGTCCTGCTCGTTGCCCTCCTTGACGGCGAGGAAGTTGGCGTAGGGGTTGCCCTCCGCCTTCTCCACGGCGATGGCGTCCTTGGCGGGCGAGAGCTTGGCCTCGATGGCGTAGTTGCCGTTGATGACCGCGGCGTCCACGTCGTTCAGGGCGCGGGGCACGGTGGCGGCCTCCAGCTCCTTGAACTCCAGGCCCTTCTTGTCCGTGATGTCGGAGAGCTTGGCGTTGGTGCCGACGCCGTCCTTGAGGGTGATGAGACCGTTCTCGGCGAGCAGCTGCAGCGCGCGGCCGCCGTTGGTGGTGTCGTTGGGGACGGCGATGGTCTGGCCGGCCTTGATGTCCGCGAGGGCCTTGACCTTCTTGGAGTAGAGGCCGAGGGGCTCCAGGTGGACGTCGGCCACCGGGACGATGTGGGTGTTGTTCTTCTTGTTGAAGTCGTCGAGGTACGGCTTGTGCTGGAAGAAGTTGGCGTCGACCTGGCCGGACTCGGTGGCGGTGTTCGGCAGGACGTAGTCCGTGAACTCCTTCACCTCCAGCTTCAGGCCCTCCTTCGCGGCGAGGTTGTCCTTGACGTAGTTCAGGATGTCGGCGTGCGGCGTCGGGGACGCGGCGACGACGAGCGGCTTGTCGGCGGAGCCGGCCGCGTCCTTGGCGGAGGACGGGTCCGACGCGGTGCCGCAGGCGGTGAGGCCGAGGGCGAGCGCGGCGGTGGCGGCGATACCGGCGGTGAGCTTGATGTTCTTACGCACGAAGAGTGCCTCTTTCCGGTGGTGCGGTGGACGCCTGGACAACAAGTCCGGGCTCTTCTTCGAAGGACGAAGTCTGGGGGGCGCCGTGGGTCAGGCGGTGCGTCCTCGGCGGGCGAGGAGACGGACGGCGAGGTCGCCGATGAGCTGGACGACGGTGACGACCGCGATCAGGACCACGACGGTGACCAGCATGAACCGGGTGTCGAAGCGCTGGTATCCGTAGGTGATGGCCTTGGAGCCGAGGCCTTCGCCGCCGACCGCGCCGGCCATCGCGGAGTAGCCGATGAGCACGATGACGGTGGTGGTGACCGCGGAGACCAGCGAGGGCAGGGCCTGGGGCAGGAGCACCTTGCGGATGATCGTCGTCACGGAGCCGCCCATGGACTGGACGGCCTCGACCAGGCCGTGGTCGACCTCACGGATCGCGGTCTCGACGAGGCGCGCGAAGAACGGGATGGCGCCGATGGCGAGCGGCACGATCATCGCGGTGGGGCCGATGAAGGTGCCGACCACGAAGGTCGTGAAGGGGATCAGGGCGATCAGCAGGATGATGAACGGCAGCGAGCGGCCGATGTTCACGATCACGCCGACGACCTTGTTGACGACGGTGTTCTGCAGCAGGCCGCCCTTGTCGGTGAGGACGAGGAGGACGCCGAGCGGCAGTCCGCCGGCGATCGTGACGAGCGTGGCCCACAGGACCATGTAGAGGGTGTCGACCGTGCCCTGCTCAAGGAGGGGCTGCATCTCCGACCAGGTCACTTGGCACCTTCCTTGACGAGCGCGGGCGCCGCCTCGGGCGCGGTCTCCTCTTCGACGACGTCGACCTGGAGGCCCTGCTCGCGCAGGTAGCCGACGGGGACGACGTTCTCCTCGTAACGGCCGGGCAGTTCGATCCGCATCCGGCCGATCTGCCTGCCGCCCACGGTGTCCATGGCGGCGCCGAGGATCGAGATGTCGATGTTGTACGTACGGGAGAGCTGGGAGATCACCGGCTGGGTGGCCGCCTCGCCGTGGAAGGTCACGTCGACGACGGTGCGGTCGGGTCCGGTGGCGGCGCCGCTGACGGGGAAGAGTTCGGCGGCCAGCTCGGAGCCGGGGGTGGCGAGCAGTTCGCTCACGGTGCCCGACTCGACGATCCGGCCCTTCTGCATCAGCGCGGCCGAGTCGCAGATCGTCTTGACGACGTCCATCTCGTGCGTGATGAGCAGGACGGTCAGGCCGAGCCGGCGGTTGAGGTCGCGCAGCAGCTGGAGGATGGAGCGGGTGGTCTCCGGGTCGAGCGCGCTGGTGGCCTCGTCGGAGAGCAGGACCTTGGGTTTGCCGGCCAGGGCGCGGGCTATGCCGACGCGCTGCTTCTGGCCGCCGGAGAGCTGCCCGGGGTAGGCCTTCGCCTTGTCGGCGAGGCCGACGAGGTCGAGGAGCTCCAGCGCGCGACGGGAGCGCTCGGCGCCGGAGACGCCGAGGATCTCCAGGGGGAGTTCGATGTTGTCCTTGACCGTGCGGGAGGACAGCAGGTTGAAGTGCTGGAAGACCATGCCGATGCTGCTGCGGGCGCGGCGCAGGTCCTTGCCGGCGCGGCGGCCCGTGGCGGCGAGCGCGGTGAGGTCGACGCCGTCCACGGTCACGGTGCCGGCGGTGGGGCGCTCCAGGAGGTTGACGCAGCGGATGAGCGAGGACTTGCCGGCGCCGCTCTGGCCGATCACGCCGTACACCTCGCCCTCGCGGACGTGGAGGTCGACGCCGTCCAGAGCGGTGACCTGGCGGCCTCGCGACTCGTAGACCTTGGTCAGGCCCGAAGTGGTGATCACAGGGTTTCCGTCACTGTCGAGTGCGCGGCGCGGGGTCCGCCGGGCACGGGGCATTCGTCGTTCGGGCAGTCAGGCGCGCAGACGGGCCGGCTTCGGCGGGATGACCGGAAGGCGGCGCGTGCGCGGGGCGGGCACGGTCCGGCGCCGGTTTCGGCGGGCGGATCGGCTCGGCCGTCGGGGGTCTCGCTTCGGGGCGCGAGTCTCGGCGGGGGCCCTCAGAAGGCGCACATTCGACACATACAACGAGCACCGGGCGTCGTGATCGCCTCGGTCGCAAAGGTGCGGCTGCTCGTCGTGGTCATGTCTGCAAGTAAAGCACGCACCTGTTCCACCGAATCGAAGGTGTCCGAATAGCGGACGGAGCTGAGACATCATGCGGACACCCCGTCCGGCCGTCACGCTCCCGCGGCGTCCTCCACTCCGCCGTCCGCGGCCAGCGCGGATACCTCCGACCGCTCGGTCACGACGTCGTCGGCGTCGAGTTCGGACCGGTCGTGGGGTGTGGCCAAGGCCACGGTCCGCATACCCGCCGCGCGAGCGGCGGCGAGGCCCGCGGGGGCGTCCGCGAAGACCACGCAGGCGGCCGGCCCGACGCCCGGCCTCGCCGCCGGGAGGGGGGAAGGGCTCGGGGCCGGGCCTGCCGCGGGCCGGTGGGGGGCGAGCGCATCGGGCCTTTCGGCCCGTAATACCCTCGGGCCCATGCTTGACGCCCTGACGGTCGCGGTCTCGGTGACCGCGCTCGCCCTCGCCGCCTGGTGCGGTTTCGCCTTCTCCCGCGACCAGCCGACCAAGGACTGGCACTTCATCGGCATGGCCGTGGTGACCTTCCTCGCGCTGGTGCAGCTGATCGTCGGCATCGTGCAGCTGTCGCGCGGCGAGAAGGCCGAGGAGGGTGCGACGATCTTCGTCGCCTATCTCCTGGGCTCGCTGTGCGCGGTACCCGCGGCCGCGTTCATGTCGCTCAGCGAGCGGAGCCGCTGGGGCTCGGCGACGGTGGCGGCGAGCGGTGTCGTCCTCGCGGTTCTCGAGGTACGTCTCTTCGACATCTGGACGGTGGGCTGATGAGCGCGACCGACGGAGCCGGCCGTCTGGTCAAGGGCCCCGGCATGCTGCTGGTGTGGCTGTACGGCGTGATGTCGGTCGGCGCGGTCTCGCGCTCGATCTACCAGATCGCGACCGAGTTCGACCGGGCGCCGCTCGCGTACGCGCTGTCGGCGGTGGCGGCGGTGGTGTACGCCTTCATCACGTACACACTGGTCAGGGGCGGGGAGACGGCCCGCAGGGCGGCGCTGGTGTGCTGCGCCGCCGAGCTGGTGGGCGTACTGACCGTGGGGACCTGGACGCTGGCCGACCCGTCCGCGTTCCCCGACGCCACGGTCTGGTCGGACTATGGCTACGGCTACATCTTCATCCCGGTGCTCCTGCCGGTGACCGGGATCTGGTGGCTGCGGCGCTCGCGGGCGAGCGCCTAGGCATCTCGGCCTGGGACCGGCTAGCGGGCCCTGGCGCTAGGCGGCCTTCTCCAGGGTCACGAGCGTGAGCCGGGGGCCGATCTCGCGCGCCGCGACCTGTTCGTATCCCTTGCTGCGGTAGAGGCGCAGGTTGCCCTCGCTGCGGTGGCCGGTGAAGAGCTGGTAGCGCTTGGCGGTGGGTGCGGGGTCGGCGGCGAACCGGCCCTCGATGGCGTCGAGCAGCCGACCGCCGAGACCGTGGCGCTGCATGCGCGGGTGGACGATGAGCTTGGCGATCCGTACGGTGCCCGACTCGTCGACGCGTGCGCGTACGGAGGCGACGATCTCGTCGCCGAGGCGTGCCACGAGCGCGTGCCCCTGGGCCAGTTCGGCCCGCAGGGCGTCCAGGGTCTGGGTGAGAGGCTCGATCGAGTAGTCGCCGTAGAGCTCGGCCTCGCTCTGGTAGCAGAGGTACTGCAGCTTGAGTATGTGCTCCGCGTCCTGTGCGTCCGCGGCTGAGATGGTCACGCTCATGCCCATGTGTGCATGCCTCCCGCTCACCTGGTCCATCGGTCGGTCTCCCGCACCCTTCCCCTCGGGGTCGCCGCAGGAACCTCTGATGCCAGCATTCTGCGCAGGCATCCCAGGCACCGGGAACGCATCGGCCCCAGACTGCCCTGTGAGATACCCAACTCCCCTGCGATTTCCCGGTAGGTGTGGTCGGCCGGGTCGAGCATCGCGGTGAGCAGACGCGGGCAGTGGCCGGGGGTCCGGCGGACGGCGGCGCGGACGGCGCGGCGGCGTTCGCTCGTCAGGGCGGTGCTCTCGGGCGAGTCGTGCGGTTCGCCGGCCTCCTCGGCGCGGTACGGGCGTTCCCGCAGCGCGGCACGCCGGGCGCGGCGGGCCTCGGCGCGGACGGCTCGGCGGAGCCAGTCGGCGGGCCGGCTGGGTGCCTCGTCGTCCTGGAGCCGTTCGAGGAGCCTGAGCCAGACGGCCTGTTCGAGGTCGCCCGCCTCGACGCCGGCGGCGGGGGCCTCGGCGTCCGACTCGGCGGCGAGCAGCGGGGCGAGGGTGCGCAGCAGGTGGGGGTCGGGGAGGGTCATGTCCGGCACGATGCGGGTCGCGGGCGGTGCGGTTGCGGTCCTGTGCGCAAACCACTCGCGTGGGTGCCGTTCCCGTGGCCCGGCGCCCGGGGTCCTGGGCTGAACGGCCCACGGGGACGGACGCCCGCCCCCGTGGGCGCAACGGTCAGTCGGCGACTGCCAGCAGGGCCGTGTCCGGGTTGTCGGAGAAGATGCCGTCGATGCCCGTCGCCAGGTACGTCCTCAGCGCGCCGAAGACGTCTCCGTAGGCGTTCGGGTCCGTGCCGCGGCGGAACTCGGCCGGCAGGAAGATGTTCTCGTTGCGCTGGGTGTACGGGTGGAGGATCAGGCCCTGCGCGTGCGCGTCGCGCACCAGGGTGGTCGGGGTGCCGAGCCGGCCGCTCGCGTCGCGCGGGATGATCAGGTCGAGGGTGGGTCCGATGCCCTGCGCGTACGAGGCGATCCAGCGCAGGCCCTCCGGCGTGACCAGGTCCGCGACGGTGCGCGGGTCGCCCGCCTGGACGAAGTCCCAGGGGCGGCTGCCCGCGGCCGAGAGCAGCACGACGCGCGGGGAGTTCACCAGCTTCGCCAGGCGCTGGATGCTGCTGGGCTCGAAGGACTGCAGGAAGACCGGGGAGTGGGCGCGATGGCGTCCGTACCGGCGCAGCAGCGTGGCGAGGCGCTCCTCCAGGCCGAGGCCGAGGGAGCGGAAGTACGTGGGGTGCTTGGTCTCGACGTGCAGCCAGACGTCGCGGCCACGACGGCGGCCCTCGCGGTCGGCCCAGCGCAGCACCTCCTCGAAGGTCGGGATCTGCCAGCGGCCGTCGTACAGCGTGTTCTTCTGGCGGGTGCCCGGGATGCGCTCCTTGGCACGGAGGGTCTTGAGCTCGGCGAGCGTGAAGTCCTCCGTGAACCAGCCGGTGTACGAGACGCCGTCGACGGACTTGGTGGTCCTGCGGGAGGCGAACTCGGGGTGGTCGGCGACGTCGGTCGTACCGGTGATGTCGTTCTCGTGGCGGCAGACCAGGTGACCGTCCTTGGTGGGGACGAGGTCCTGCTCGATCACGTGCGCGCCGAGGTCCAGGGCGAGCTGGTAGGAGCCGAGGGTGTGCTCGGGGCGGTAGCCGCTCGCGCCGCGGTGGGCGATGACGGTGGGGACGGGGAGGGAGCGGTGGCCGTGCCCGCGGCCCGCGCCGCTCGGTTCGGCGGCCTGGGCGGTGTCGGCGGCGAGGACCGAGGAGGCGCCGAGGACGGCGGCTCCCGCCACGCCCGTGACCGCCGCGCCCGCCGCTCCGAGGACCGTTCGCCGAGCCGGGCCGGCGTGCTCACCCTGTGTCATGAAGGCTCCTTCGATGTGATGTCCCGCACCTGTCAAACGACGCTCCGACCGTACGCAGTCGCTCCCTCTCTGCGGCAGACGCTGGTAGAACATGGCGGAAACACACGTCAACACTGTGTATCGACTCGATGAACCCGATGTGCGCACGACCATGACCCGCGAGTATCGTCCTCACCTGCACGGCCCCGTACGACGCCGCCCGTTCCCGACACCGGAGGAACCGTTGTCCCGTCTCGCACTCATCAAGGCAGTGCTCGGACCGATCCTGCGTCTGATGTTCCGCCCACGTGTGGAAGGCGTCGAGAACATCCCCGGGACGGGGCCGGTGATCCTGGCGGGCAACCACCTCACCTTCATCGACTCGATGATCATGCCGATCTGCACGGACCGCCCGGTCTTCTTCATCGGCAAGGACGAGTACGTGACGGGCAAGGGCTTGAAGGGCCGGCTGATGGCCTGGTTCTTCACCAGCGTCGGCATGATCCCGGTGGACCGCGACGGCGGCCGGGGCGGCGTCGCGGCCCTGATGACCGGCCGCCGTGTCCTGGAGGAGGGCAAGATCTTCTCCATCTACCCGGAGGGCACCCGTTCCCCCGACGGACGGCTCTACCGGGGCCGTACCGGCATCGCGCGGCTGACGCTGATGACCGGCGCGCCGGTGGTGCCGTTCGCGATGATCGGTACCGACAAGATCCAGCCGGGCGGGGCGGGGCTGCCCCGGCCGGGCCGGGTCACGGTCCGCTTCGGCGAGCCGATGGAGTTCTCGCGGTACGAGGGGATGGACCGGGACCGCTATGTGCTGCGGGCCGTGACGGACTCGGTGATGTCCGAGGTGATGCGGCTGTCCGGCCAGGAGTACGTGGACATGTACGCCACGAAGGCGAAGGCCGCGTAGCCGTCACGACGTGAACGAGGGGCCCCGCACGGCGAATCGTGCGGGGCCCCTCGTTCGTGACCGACCCCCGCGGGTGGGCGTCAGTGCTCGATGCCGTCCTCCAGCCTCTGGCCCTTCAGGAGGAACCAGGCCGCGGCCGCCGTCGCGAGGAGGACCGCCGCCCCGACGCCCGCCGCGATGTTCAGGCCGTCGACGAAGGCGTCCTGGGCGGTGGAGACCAGGCCGTCGGCCGTGGCGGGGTCGAGGCCCGCGGAGGCCTCGAACGCGCCGCCGAGCGAGTCGTGGGCCGCGGCCGCGACGTCCGCGGGGACACCCGCCGGGGCCGTGAAGCCCTGGTAGACACCGGTGACGATCGAGCCGAGGAGCGCGATGCCGAGCGCCGCACCCAGTTCGTACGCCGTCTCGGAGACGGCGGAGGCCGAACCCGCCTGCTCCTTGGGCACACTGGAGAGGATCACGTCGGCGGTGACGGTGAACGAGAATCCGGCGCCGAGGCCGACGACGAGCAGGGCCGCGCCGAGCAGCGGATAGCCGGTCTCCTTGTGCACCAGAGTGATCGCGGCGAGCGCGAGTCCGATGGCGCCGAGACCGCCGGTCACGACGGTTCGTACGGAGAACCGCCGGGCGTACCGGCCGGCGATCAGGCCCGTGACCACCGCGCCGATGGCGGCGGGCAGTTCGGCCAGGCCGGCCTCCAGCGGGTCGCGCCCCTGGACGAGCTGCAGGAACTGGGAGAGGAAGAAGACCAGTCCGGAGAGTCCGAAGACGGTGAGGAGATCGGCGAGGACCGCGCCCGAGAAGCCGCGGTGCTTGAAGAGCCGCATGTCGAGCAGGGGCGCGGTCAGCGTGTGCTGCCGCCGGACGAAGGCGTACAGGGCCGCGGCGCCGACGACGGCGGCCAGGCCGACCTCCCACGTCAGGCCGTGCGAGGCGACTTCCTTGACGGCGTACACGACCCCGATGACACCGACGAGCGAGAGCCCGACGCTGACGAGGTCCCAGGGGCCGGCGACCGGGTTCTTGGACTCGGGCAGCAGCTTGATGCCCACGAGGACCAGGACGGCCATCACGGGCAGGTTGATGAGGAAGACCGAGCCCCAGTAGAAGTGCTGGAGCAGCGCTCCGCCGACGACCGGGCCGACGGCCGCGCCGGCCGAGGCGGTGGCGCCCCAGATGCCGATGGCGAGGCTGCGCTCCTTGGGGTCGTGGAAGATGTTCCGGATCAGCGCCAGGGTCGACGGCATCAGGGTCGCACCGGCGACACCGAGGAGCGCACGGGCGACGATCATCATCTCGGGACTGGTGGCGTACGCGTTGAGCACCGAGACGGCACCGAAGGCGGTCGCACCGATCAGGAGCAGCTTCTTGCGGCCGATCCGGTCACCGAGGGAGCCCATGGAGACCAGCAGACCGGCGATGACGAACGAGTAGATGTCCCCGATCCACAGCAACTGCGTACCGGACGGCTTGAGGTCCTCGGAGAGCGAGGGCGTCGCGAGACCGAGTACGGTGGCGTCCACCGCGACCAGCAGGACGGCCAGGACGAGTACCGAGAGCGCGAGCCAGCGGCCGGGGCTCTTCACCTCCGTCCCCGTCGTCGGGCTCGTCTGCAGGGTCCTGCTCATTTCTCCACGCTCCGTCGTGCGCCGCCGAGCAGCAGCTCGGTGATCATGTACTGAAAGTCGTTGCCGGCGACCCGCCCGTCCATCACGGACCAGGCACAGGCCGAAACGAGGCCGTAGAGGGCCTCGGTGAGCCACGCGGGGCTCAGGTCGATCCGGAAGGTGCCTTCCTCCTGGCCGCGTCTGAAGAGCGCGCTGACCCTGGCGTCGAGCCGGGACCAGCCCTCGTCGACGTCGTCGCCCTCGAAGAGCTGGTTCTCGGTGACGAGGAAGGCCAACAGCGGGGCGTTGGGCTCGGTTTCGGTGACGAGCCGTCGCAGGGCTTCGTCGGCCGGGCCCTCGTCGAGCCGTGCGGCATCGCACGCGGCCTCGAATTCCTCGAGACCCATCGCTTCCAGCGCCCTGACCAGCGCGTCCCGCCCGGCGAAGTGCCGGTGCAGGGTGGCGCGGCCGATCCCCGCGGCCCGGGCGACCTCGTCCATGGTGGCGGTCGATTTCCGGGAGAGCAGCGCGGCAGCGGAGCGGAGCACCTGGGTGCGGTCGACTGACATGAGACGACCATACACCGAATGAGACGTCTATGTCTCATTCGATAAATCAATGCCTCATCCGGAGGCAGGAAGGAATGCTGTGGACATGACGAAGCCACTGCTGCTGATCGACGTGGACGGCCCGCTGAACCCCTATGCGGCGCAGCGCGAACGCCGTCCGGAGGGCTACACCACGCACCGGATGCGGCCGAGCGGCTGGACCGACCCGAAGCCGCTGCGGGTGTGGCTGAACCCCGCGCACGGGGGCGAGCTGCTGGCGCTCGCGGAGGCGTACGAGCTGGTGTGGGCGACGACATGGAAGGGGGAGGCCAACGAGAGGATCGGGCCACGGATCGGACTTCCCGAGCTGCCCTTCGTCGACTGGCCCCAGATGCACGGAAAGGCCCCTCGCGGGACCTTCTGGAAGACGCAGTACATCCTGGAGTACGCGGCGGGACGGCCGTTCGCCTGGATCGACGACGACATCACGTCGTACGACCGCGAGTACGTGGAGCGGAACCACCTCGCCGCCGCCCTGTTGCTGCGCGTCGACGAGCGGATCGGGCTGACCCGGCCGGACTTCGACGCGCTCGCGGAGTGGGCGGCGGCGCTGTGACGCTTCTACGGGCTACTTCTTCGCGGAGGCCCAGGCGTGCTGGATCACCAGATCGGCCTTGACCTCGACCAGCTGCGCGGCCACCGCCGACGGGGCGGTACCGCCACGGCCGTCCCGGGAGGCCAGCGCACCGGGCACGTTGAGGACCGTGCGGACCTCGGGGGTCAGGTGCTCGGAGATCTTGGCGAACTGGTCGTCCGTGAGGCCGTCCAGCTCCTTGCCCTCCGCCTCGGCGACCTTCACGCACTCGCCGGCCACCTCGTGCGCCACCCGGAACGGCACACCCTGCTTGACCAGCCACTCGGCGATGTCGGTCGCGAGCGAGAAGCCGGCCGGGGCCAGCTCCTCCATGCGCTCCCGGTTGACGGTCAGCGTGGCCATCATGCCGGTGAAGGCGGGGAGCAGGATCTCCAGCTGGTCGCAGGAGTCGAAGACGGGCTCCTTGTCCTCCTGGAGGTCGCGGTTGTAGGCGAGCGGCAGGGCCTTGAGCGTGGCCATCAGCCCGCTGAGGTTGCCGATGAGGCGGCCTGACTTGCCCCGGGCCAGCTCGGCGATGTCCGGGTTCTTCTTCTGCGGCATGATCGACGAGCCGGTGGAGAAGGCGTCGTGCAGGGTCACGAAGGAGAACTCCTTCGTGTTCCAGATGATGATCTCCTCCGCGATACGGGAGAGGTTGACCCCGATCATCGCGGTGATGAAGGCGAACTCGGCGACGAAGTCGCGCGAGGCCGTGCCGTCGATCGAGTTGCCCGCCGAGCCCCGCTCGAAGCCGAGGTCCTTGGCGACCGCCTCCGGGTCGAGCCCGAGGGAGGAGCCGGCCAGTGCGCCGGAGCCGTACGGGGAGACCGCCGTACGGGTGTCCCACTGCCGCAGCCGCTCGGCGTCCCGGGAGAGGGACTGGACGTGGGCGAGGACATGGTGGGCGAAGAGCACCGGCTGGGCGTGCTGGAGGTGGGTGCGGCCCGGCATCGCGACGTCCGGGTGGGCCTCGGCGAGGCCGACGAGGGCGTCCTGGAGGTCGGCGACGAGGCCGCCGATGATCCGGGCGTGGTCGCGCAGGTACATCCGGAAGAGGGTGGCGACCTGGTCGTTGCGGGACCGGCCGGCGCGCAGCTTGCCACCGAGGTCGGGGCCGAGGCGCTCCAGGAGGCCGCGCTCCAGGGCGGTGTGGACGTCCTCGTCGGCGATGGTGCCGACGAAGGAACCGTCGGCGACGTCGGCCTCCAGCTGGTCGAGGCCGGCAAGCATGCGCGTCAGCTCGTCCTCGGTGAGCAGCCCCGCCTTGTGGAGCACGCGCGCGTGGGCGCGGGAACCGGCGATGTCGTAGGGGGCGAGCCGCCAGTCGAAGTGGACCGACGCGGACAGCTTCGCGAGGGCCTCGGCCGGCCCGTCGGCGAAACGGCCGCCCCAGAGCCGGACGTCACCGTTGTTGCTGCTCACAGCTACTGCTCCTCAGGAGGTGGATAACAGGCCGCCTCCCCGGTCCCTGCGGTGGGGAGGCGGCTGTGGAACGAATCGTGGTCAGGCGAGGTCACGCCGTGCGGCGATCTTCGCGGAGAGGGCGAAGACGTCGATGAAGCCCTGCGCCTTGGACTGGTCGAACGTGTCGCCCGAGTCGTAGGTCGCGAGGTTGAAGTCGTACAGCGACTCCTCGGACCTACGCCCCGTGACGACGGCGCGGCCGCCGTGCAGGGTCATCCGGATGTCTCCGGTGACGTGCTGGTTCGCCTCGTGGATGAAGCCGTCCAGGGCGCGCTTGAGCGGGGAGAACCAGAGGCCGTCGTAGACCAGCTCACCCCAGCGCTGCTCGACCTGCCGCTTGTAGCGGGCAAGCTCGCGCTCGACGGTGACGTTCTCGAGCTCCTGGTGGGCGGTGATCAGGGCGATCGCGCCGGGAGCCTCGTAGACCTCACGGGACTTGATGCCGACGAGCCGGTCCTCGACCATGTCGATCCGGCCGACGCCCTGGGCTCCGGCGCGCTCGTTGAGCTGCTGGATCGCCTGGAGGACAGTGACGGGCGTGCCGTCGAGGGCGACCGGGACGCCCTGCTCGAAGGAGATGACGACCTCGTCGCCCTCGCGCGGGGTGGCCGGGTTCGCGGTGTACTCGTAGATGTCCTCGATCGGCGCGTTCCAGATGTCCTCGAGGAACCCGGTCTCGACGGCGCGCCCGAAGACGTTCTGGTCGATGGAGTACGGGGACTTCTTGGTGGTCGCGATCGGGAGCTGCGCCTTCTCCGCGAAGGCGATGGCCTTGTCGCGGGTCATGGCGTAGTCCCGGACCGGGGCGACGCACGTCAGGTCGGGGCCGAGGGCCTGGATGCCGGCCTCGAAGCGGACCTGGTCGTTGCCCTTGCCGGTGCAGCCGTGGGCGACGATGCCGGCACCGTGCTTCCTGGCGGCGGCCACGAGGTGCTTGACGATGGCGGGGCGGGAGAGGGCGGAGACCAGCGGGTATCGGTCCATGTAGAGGGCGTTGGCCTTGATCGCCGGGAGGCAGTACTCGTCGGCGAACTCGTCCTTGGCGTCCGCGACCTCGGCCTCGACGGCGCCGCAGTCGAGGGCGCGCTTGCGGATGACGTCCAGGTCCTCGCCACCCTGGCCGACGTCGACGGCGACGGCGATGACCTCGGCACCGGTCTCCTCGGCGATCCAGCCGATGGCGACGGAGGTGTCCAGGCCGCCGGAGTAGGCGAGTACGACACGCTCGGTCACGGGCTTCTCCTTACCACCTTGCAAGCACTGATAGGCATAACTATGCAGTCCTCCGTATGTTTTGTCAATGGGATCGAAAAGGGCCGCCACGGCGGCTCCCGCACGGGGCGGGGCTCGCGCCCTCCCGCGGGCGGCACTGCCCGGCGCGAACGCCGCGGGCCCGGGCGCGGGCGGTCATGGGGAGGACGGCTCCGGCGGGACACCAGCGCGCAGAATGAGCCACATGGGAAAGACATATGAACGCATCGAGGGCCGGCTTCGGACCTTCATCGAGGCCCAGTCGATCTTCTTCCACGCCACCGCCCCGCTCGACGCCGACGGCACCGTCAACCTCTCCCCCAAGGGGCTGACGGGTTCCTTCGCCGTCATCGATGAACTGACCGTCGCCTACCTGGACTTCGCCGGGTCCACCGCCGAGACCGTCGCGCATCTGCGCGAGAACGGGCGCATCACGCTCATGTGGTGCGCGTTTCAGGGGCCGCCGAGCATCGTGCGGGTGCACGGGCGGGGCGAGCCCGTGTTCAGGGACGATCCGCGGTGGGAAGGCCTCATGGCGCACTTCCCCTCGATCGACGTGACCCAGCACGGGCTGCGCGCGATCATCGTCGTCACGGTCGAAGTCGTCCGGGACTCCTGCGGGTACGCCGTGCCGTTCATGACGTACGACCAGGATCGCGATCTGCACGGGAGGCGGTTCGCGCGCGAGGACGACGCCTCGCTGAGCGCGTACTTCGAGAAGAAGGACCACATCGGCGTCAGCATGGACGGGTTGCCTGGGCTGCCGCTCCCGCTGCCGCCGCTCCCCCGGCCGGGGCACTAGGCCCTGTCGTCGAAGTGGCGCCGGCAGGGCCCGCGGCGTCCGGGCCCAGGCGGGGCCGAGGGGAGCGGGGCCGGCGGGTCGTCCCGC
>NZ_JBHUYJ010000022.1:0-19773 GCF_042668715.1 Streptomyces sp. NPDC057271 | reverse complement strand
TCTTGGGCCATTTTTCTTTTTTTGCGGGGTGGCGCTGGGAGGCCCCGTGTCTTCCGGCCCAGGGAGGGCCCGGGGGGAGCGGGGCCGGCGGTTCTTCCCCCCGCCCCCGACCGCCTAGCGGTCGTTCTGTGCCAGCCGCAACAGGTGGTCGGCGAGCGCCTGGCCGCCCAGCGGGTCGCGGGAGATCAGGAGCAGGGTGTCGTCGCCCGCGATCGTGCCGAGAATCGCGCGGAGTTCGGCCTGGTCGATGGCGGACGCGAGGAACTGGGCCGCGCCCGGCGGGGTCCTCAGGACCACCAGGTTGGCGGAGGCCTCGGCGGAGATCAGCAGTTCGCCGGAGAGGCGCCGCATGCGCTCCTCCTTGGCGGACTCGCCGAGCGGCGCCTGCGGGGTGCGGAAGCCGCCCTCGCTGGGGACCGCGTAGATCAGCTCGCCACCCGTGTTGCGGATCTTCACCGCGCCCAGTTCGTCGAGGTCGCGGGAGAGCGTCGCCTGGGTGACGCTCAGCCCGTCGTCCGCGAGGAGCTTGGCGAGCTGGCTCTGGGAGCGGACCGGCTGCCGGTTGAGGATGTCGACGATCCTGCGGTGGCGGGCGGTACGGGTCTGCGGAACGGACGGTCCTCCCCCGGGCTCCGCCTGGGGGGACGCCCAGTGCTCGGTTTCCTGCGCGTCGGTCATCGTCGTCTCATTCTCCGGTTCGTCCTTCCCCGTTCGCCGCTCCGTCGAGGACCCCGGGGAGGGCCGCGAGGAACGCGTCCACTTCAGTGTCTCCGATGATCAGCGCCGGCATGAGCCGTACGACATCGGGGGCGGGCGCGTTCACCAGGAGACCGGCGTCCTGAGCCGCCTGCTGCACCTGGGGCGCGAGGGACTCGGTGAGCACGATACCCAGCAGGAGGCCCGCACCACGGACGTGGGAGACCAGCGGGTGGTTCAGTCCCTCGATTCCGCTGCGCAGCTTCTCGCCGAGCCGCTTCACCTCGTCCAGTGTCCCGTGGGCCGCGAGGGTGTCGACGACGGCCAGTCCGGCGGCGCAGGCGACCGGGTTGCCGCCGAAGGTCGTGCCGTGGTGACCGGGCTTGAAGAGCTCGGCCGCCTCGCCGAAGGCGACCGTCGCCCCGAGCGGCAGACCGCCGCCGAGGCCCTTGGCCAGGGTCACGATGTCGGGCTCGACGCCCTCGTGGCCCTGGTACTCGAACCAGTGGCCGGTCCGGCCGATGCCCGTCTGGACCTCGTCGAGGACGAGCAGGGTGCCGGTGGCGCGGGTGATCTCGCGGGCGGCCTGGAGATAGCCGACGGGGGGCACGACGACGCCGTTCTCGCCCTGGATCGGCTCGATGATCACCAGCGCGGTCTCCTCGGTGACCGCGGCGCGCAGGGCCTCGACGTCTCCGTACGGGACATGCGTGACGTCACCGGGCAGCGGCAGGAACGGGGTCTGCTTGCCGGGCTGGCCGGTGAGGGCGAGCGAGCCCATGGTCCGGCCGTGGAAGCCGCCCTGGGTGGCGACCATGTGGGTGCGTCCGGTCAGCCGGCCGATCTTGAAGGCGCCTTCGTTGGCCTCGGCACCGGAGTTGCTGAAGAAGACCCGGCCCGGCCGGCCGAAGAGCTGGAGCAGCCGCTCGGCGAGCGCGACGGGCGGTTCGGCGACGAAGAGGTTGGAGACATGGCCGAGGGTCGCGATCTGCCGCGACACCGCCTCGACGATCGCCGGATGGGCGTGGCCGAGCGCGTTGACGGCGATGCCGCCGACGAAGTCCAGGTACTCGGCTCCGTCTGCGTCCCAGACCCTGACGCCCTCGCCGCGTACCAGGGACAGCTTCGGCGTGCCGTAGTTGTCCATGAGCGAGCCCTGCCACCGCCGGCTCAGTTCCGTGTTGCTCATTTCGCGTCCCCCGTCGTCTCGTCGGGCACGACCATCGTGCCGATGCCCGAGTCCGTGAAGATCTCCAGCAGGATCGAGTGCTGGACGCGCCCGTCGATCACCCGGGCCGTGGTGACACCGTTCCGTACCGCGTGCAGACAGCCCTCCATCTTGGGGACCATGCCGCTGGAGAGCTCGGGCAGCAGCTTCTCCAGCTGGCTCGCGGTGAGCCGGCTGATGACCTCGTCGCTGTGGGGCCAGTCCTCGTAGAGGCCCTCGACGTCGGTCAGGACCATCAGGGTCTCGGCGCCCAGCGCCGCAGCGAGAGCCGCAGCCGCCGTATCAGCATTGACGTTGTAGACATGTCCGTCGTCCTCGGAGCGGGCGATGGAGGAGATGACCGGGATCCGGCCGTCCTCCAGGAGAGCCTCGATGGCGCCGGTGTCGATGGCGGTGATCTCGCCGACCCGGCCGATGTCGATCTGCTCGCCCTCGATCAGCGGCTGGTGCCTGGTGGCGCTGATGGTGTGCGCGTCCTCGCCCGTCATACCGACGGCGAACGGTCCGTGCTGGTTGAGCAGCCCGACGAGTTCGCGCTGGACCTGGCCCGCCAGGACCATCCGTACGACGTCCATGGCGTCCTCGGTGGTGACACGCAGGCCGGCCTTGAACTCGCTCACGATGCCGTGCCGGTCCAGCGCGGCGCTGATCTGCGGGCCGCCGCCGTGCACGACGACCGGCTTGAGGCCGGCGTGGCGCAGGAAGACGACGTCCTGGGCGAAGGCCGCCTTGAGCTCGTCGTCGATCATGGCGTTGCCGCCGAACTTGATGACGACCGTCTTGCCGTTGTGGCGGGTCAGCCAGGGCAGGGCCTCGATGAGGATCTCGGCCTTGGGGAGCGCGGTGTGCTTACGGGTTCCGGTCATGACGAGTAGGCGCTGTTCTCGTGGACGTAGTCGGCGGTGAGGTCGTTGGCCCAGATGACGGCGGTCTCGGAGCCGGCGGCGAGGTCGGCGGTGATCGTGACCTCCCGGAAGCGCATGTCGACGAGGTCCCGGTCCTCGCCGACCGAGCCGTTCCTGCAGACCCAGACGCCGTTGATGGCGACGTTCAGCTGGTCCGGGTCGAAGGCGGCGGCCGTCGTGCCGATGGCGGAGAGCACCCGGCCCCAGTTGGGGTCCTCGCCGTGGATGGCGCACTTGAGGAGGTTGTTGCGGGCGATGGAGCGGCCCACCTCGACGGCGTCGCCCTCGGTCGCGGCGTTGATCACCTCGATACGGATGTCCTTGCTGGCGCCCTCGGCGTCGCCGATGAGCTGACGGGCGAGGTCGTCGCAGACGGCCGTCACGGCCTCGGCGAACTCCTCCTGGGCGGGTGTGATGCCCGAGGCGCCGGAGGCGAGCAGGAGGACGGTGTCGTTGGTGGACATGCAGCCGTCGGAGTCGACCCGGTCGAAGGTGACCTCGGTGGAGCGGCGCAGCGCGGCATCGAGGTCCTTGCTCTCGACGTCGGCGTCGGTCGTGAGGACGACGAGCATGGTGGCGAGGCCGGGAGCGAGCATGCCCGCGCCCTTGGCCATGCCGCCGACCGTCCAGCGGTCCTTGGTGACGACGGAGGTCTTGTGCACGGTGTCGGTGGTCTTGATGGCGATGGCGGCCTTCTCGCCGCCGTACTCGGAGAGCTCGCCCGCGGCCTTCTCGACACCGGCCAGGACCTTGTCCATGGGGAGCAGCAGCCCGATGAGGCCGGTCGAGGCGACGGCGACCTCACCGGCGCCGATCTCCCGGCCCCGCGCGCCGAGGACCTCGGCGACCTTCTCGGCCGTCGCGTGGGTGTCCTGGAAGCCCTGGGGGCCCGTACAGGCGTTGGCGCCACCGGAGTTGAGGACGACGGCCGCCAGCTCGCCGCCGGTCAGGACCTGCTGCGACCACAGGACGGGCGCGGCTTTGACGCGGTTGGAGGTGAAGACGCCCGCGGCGGCGCGGCGGGGCCCGTCGTTGACCACGAGGGCCAGGTCCGGGTTGCCGTTCTCCTTGATTCCGGCGGCGATGCCCGCTGCCGTGAATCCCTTCGCTGCGGTGACGCTCATGGAGCGACTCCAATCGTGGAAAGTCCGGTGTCCTCAGGGAGCCCGAGGGCGATGTTCATGCTCTGCACCGCGCCGCCGGCGGTGCCCTTGGCCAGGTTGTCGATGGCGCTGATCGCGATGATCCGGTGGGTCGCCGGGTCGTGGGCGACCTGGATCGACACGGCGTTGGAGCCGTATACGGAGGCCGTCGCGGGCCACTGTCCCTCGGGGAGCAGATGGACGAAGGGCTCGTCCGCGTAGGCCTTCTCGTACGCGGCACGCACGGTCTCGGCGGTGGCGCCCGGCTTCGCCTTGGCGGAGCAGGTGGCGAGGATGCCGCGGGACATGGGGGCGAGGGTCGGCGTGAAGGAGACCTCCACCCGTTCGCCGGCCACGGCGCTGAGGTTCTGGATCATCTCGGGGGTGTGCCGGTGGCCGCCGCCGACGCCGTAGGGGGACATCGAGCCCATGACCTCGCTGCCGAGCAGGTGCGGCTTGAGGGCCTTGCCCGCGCCGGAGGTGCCGGTGGCGGCGACGATCACCGCTTCGGGCTCGGCGAGGCCGCTCTCGTACGCGGGGAAGAGCGCGAGGGAGACGGCGGTGGGGTAGCAGCCGGGCACCGCGATGCGCTTGGACCCCTCCAGCGCGGCGCGGGCACCCGGCAGTTCCGGGAGGCCGTAGGGCCAGGTGCCGGCGTGCGGGGACCCGTAGAAGGTCTCCCAGTCGGCGGAGTCCTCGAGCCGGAAGTCGGCGCCCATGTCGACGACGAGGACGTCCGGACCGAGCTGCTCGGCGACGGCGGCGGACTGCCCGTGCGGAAGCGCGAGGAAGACGACGTCGTGACCGGCGAGCGCCTCGGGGGTGGTCGGCGCGAGAACGCGGTCGGCGAGCGGCACCAGGTGCGGCTGAAGCCCGCCGAGCCGCTGACCGGCGTTGGAGTGCCCGGTCAGGGTCCCGATCTCGACGTGGGGGTGGGCGAGGAGCAGACGCAGGAGCTCGCCACCCGCATACCCGCTCGCGCCTGCCACTGCTGCTCGTACCGTCATCGGAACCCTCCTCCATCGATGGCATGACTATACGCATCTACGCAGTTTTATGCAAAGCTGGTCGCCGTCCCGTCAGAGCGCTTCGCCCTCATTGCGCGGATAGTCTGAGAAGCGTGATCGAGTCTGGACGGCTGCGGCTCCCTCGGCGCTCCGGCCGGGGGAGGTTTGTGCGGCTGTCGCCGGTCATTCTGACCGTCGTGATCGCCAGCCTGGCCTACGCCACTCCGCCGGAGATGGCCTTCAGCCGCCTGCTGCCCGCGGCGCCGGCCCTGGCCGCGTCCATGTGGCCGGTCCTCCCCACCGTGCTGCTCGGGACGGTCTGCCTCCTGCTGATGATCGGCCTCAGCTTCGTCTTCCCCGACCTGGGAACGTGGTGGACGTGCGCCGGGATCGTCGCGGTCACCGTGGCCGCCGCGTACGGGAGCCATGTCCGGCTGCAGCGGGAGCGCACCCTCTTCCACGTGCGGCTGGTCGCGGACGCGGCGCAGCAGGTGGTGCTGAGCCCCATGCCGCGGCGCTTCGCGAACGTCGAGATCGAGTCGCTGTACCTCGCGGCCGCGGCGGAGGCCCGGATCGGCGGGGACTTCTACGAGGTGGCCGACACGCCGTTCGGGGTCAGGATGCTCATCGGTGACGTACGGGGCAAGGGCCTGCCGGCGGTCGGGGCGGCCGCCGCGATCGTCAACGCCTTCCGGGAGGCGGCGTACAGCGAGCCCGAGATGGTCGACATCGCGCGCAGGCTGGACGCCAGTAGCAGCCGCTACAACGCCGCCTTTCCCCCCGACGGGTCGATGGAGCGCTTCGCCACCGCCCTGCTCGTCCAGATCCCGCACGAGGGCAGCCGTATCGGCATCCTCAACTGCGGGCACCCGCCGCCGCTGCTCCTGAACCGCGCGCGGCTCCGCGTCCTCGAGTCCGCCGCCCCGTCGCCGCTGCTCGGTCTCGCGGAGCTGATCGGGGATCACTACAGCGTCGACACCTTCGACTTCTCCTCCGGAGACCTGCTGCTCCTGTACACCGACGGGGTCGCCGAGACCCGTGCCCGCGACGGCGAGTTCTTCCCACTGGCGGCCTGGATGCGTCGACAGCCGCCGACACCGCCGAGCGAGCTGCTCACGGCGCTCCACCGCGACCTCCTCCGCCACAGCAGAGGGCGCCTCGACGACGACATCGCCGCGCTCGCCGTACGCCTGCGTGAGCCCCGCCCCGCGCCCTACGCCGCCGAATCCGACGGGTAGGTCTCCGTACGGGAACCTACGCCGCCGAATCCGACAGGCAGGTCTCGGTATGGGACGCGGCCAGACCGCGTCGGCGTCGCCCGACTCCGGCCGCAGCCCCAGTTCGCGGAGCCGGTTCGCGGTCCGGCTCGTGCGGGCCGGGCTCGCCAGGGCCCTCTTCGGCCGAGCGTACGCCGCCCCGGGCGTGCTGTCCCCGGGAGACCGGGGGTGTCGCCCGCACCCCCGCGTGGGGGTGCGGGCGACGCATCCGTGGACCGATCAGCCGACGGACCGATCAGCCGACCGGGGCGCCGAACCACGTGGGCAGGTGGCGCACGAGGTCCTGCTGGTCTTCGCCCACCCATGCCACGTGACCGTCCGGGCGGAGCAGTACCGCGGGAGCGTCCAGTTCCTCGCTGACGTCGACGACGCGGTCGACCCGGTCCGCCCAGCCGTCCACCGAGAGGCGGCCGGTCTGGTCGAGGAGCAGGCCGCGGCCCTCGTGCGTCAGCTCGTAGAGCCTGCCGCCCTTCAGCCGCACGTCCCTGAGCCGCCGGCCGAGCAGTTCGTGGCCCTCGCCGAGGTCGTAGCGGATGCCGATCCCGGTGATCTTCTCGATCAGGTACCGGTTCACCTCCTCGATGCGCGTCAGCTCGGCCACCAGCCGGCGCACCGCCAGGGCCCCGGGCTCGGTGGACATCAGCTCCATCTGCGCGCGCGTGTTGTCCAGCACCTCGGCGGCCACCGGGTGCCGTTCGGTGTGGTAGCTGTCGAGGAGGCCTTCGGGTGCCCAGCCTGCGACCTCGGCGGCCAGCTTCCAGCCGAGGTTGAACGCGTCCTGGATGCCGAGATTGAGTCCCTGCCCGCCCGTCGGCGGGTGGATGTGGGCCGCGTCGCCGGCCAGGAGCACGCGGCCGCTCCGGTAACGCTCGGCGAGCCGGGTGGCGTTGCCGAAGCGGGAGAGCCAGCGCGGGGAGTGCGCACCGAAGTCGGTGCCGCCGTAGGCCCGCAGCTGCTGCTTGAACTCCTCCAGCGTCGGCGGGGTCGTACGGTCCTCGGCCACCCCCTCGGCGGGCACCACGACGCGGTACGTCCCGTCGGCCTGGCGCATGGCTCCGAACCGCAGGTGGGTCTTGCGGACTTCGGCCATCACGGCCGCCAGCTCCTCGGGCGACGCGGTCAACTCCATCTCGCCCAGCAGCGTCTCGACCGTCGAAGGGTCGCCGGGGAAGTCCACACCGAGCAGCTTGCGCACCCTGCTGCGGCCGCCGTCGCAGCCGACGAGGTAGCGCGAGCGGAGCCGGGCGCCGTCCGCCAGTTCGACGGTGACGCCGTCCTCGTCCTGGCTCAGCCCGACCAGCTCGCGGCTGCGCCGGATCTCGGCGCCCAGTTCGCCGGCGCGCTCGGCCAGCAGGCGCTCGGTGATCTGCTGCGGGATGCCGAGGACGTACGGGTGCGCCGTGTCCAGCCGCTCCGGCCAGGTGTCGCCGAGACCGGCGAAGAAGCCGCCGGCCGTGACCTGCTTGCCGAGCGGGAGGAACCGCTCCAGCAGACCGCGTTGCTCCATCACCTCGATACTGCGCACATGCAGACCCTGCGCACGGGACTGCACGGTCGGCTCCGCCTCCTTCTCCAGCACGACCACCCGCACACCGTGCAGCCGTAGCTCGGCGGCCAGCATCAAGCCCGTCGGCCCACCGCCGGCAATGATCACGTCCATCATCGGAAACCGCCCCACTCGCCCGTTCACGTCTCCGGCCAGCCGCCGCTGCACAGTCCGCGCAGTCCGCGCAAACGCCTCATCTGCGCAGGTCCCTGGCTCAGGTCGGCCATTCTGCGCCACGACCGGGGCCTTGCCGCAAGGCCCCCTGTGCGCTATATGTTGAGAGTGGCAAGGAGTGCGAGACCTCCTTGCCTTTCGTTTTTCCGCCGTCCGCCTCTGCCGGCTCCACCGCCTCTACGGGCTGTCCATTGCGGCCGCGGGCCCGTTCCTGACCGGGCGGGTGTGGATCTTCGCCACGCAGGCCGGGACAGCGGCGGCCGCCTCGTTGGAGCGGGCGCGGTAGGCGCTGGGGCTCTCACCGACCAGTTCTGTGAAGCGTGAGCTGAAGGAGCCGAGGGAGGTACAGCCGACCTCGAAGCAGACCTCGGTCACGCTCAGGTCCCCGCGGCGCAGCAGCGCCTTCGCACGCTCGACCCGGCGCGTCATCAGGTAGCTGTACGGCGTCTCCCCGAAGGCCGCCCGGAAGCTGCGGGAGAAGTGGCCGGCGGACATCAGGGCGACGTTCGCCAGCGCCTGGACGTCCAGCGGCTGCGCGTAGTCGCGGTCCATGGTGTCGCGGGCGCGGCGAAGGCGCTTCAGGTCGTCGAGCGTCACGCCATCCAGCATGGCAGACCACTCCGACAGCTTCGGCCCTTCGCGTTCACCGCTCGACTTGCGGCGGGCACGGGAGCCGGAGGCGGGCCGAGTACGGAGGCAGGAGGCGGGCCGGAACCTGGCCGGGGCGCGGGGCCGGAGGCGGGCCGGGCGCGGGTGTCCGCGATCAGCCGCCTCGTGGTGCTGGGCCTCGACGGGGCGGGGAAGCGCACGCTGCTGCGGCTCCTCGCGGGCGAGGAGGAGCCCGGCGCCGGGCGGGTGGTGTGCGGGGGCGGTCCGGCGGTCGACGCGCTGCGGCCGGACCGGCTGCTGCTGCTGCTAGCGGACGGGGACAAGGACCTGTGGATTGAGGAGTACCGGGACCTCGTCGCCCTGGCCTGAGGGTTCGGGGATACGCTCCCCCACGGGATGACGCCCACCCGGCCGGCGCCCCGTGTGCGCCACGCGCCCTTCCCGTACGAGCGGAGTCCCGGCCTCATGAACCACCTCACGCTGGCGAGCGTCATCGAGCGGCGACTGCTCGTCAACTACCGGGTCGAGCCGGAGGTGGCGGCCCGCCTCCTGCCGGAGGGTCTGCGCCCGCAGCTGGTCCGTGGGCACTCCGTAGCGGGGATCTGCCTGCTGCGGCTCGGCTCCGTCCGGCCCGTCTGGGCCCCCGCCGCGGTGGGTCTGCGCAGCGAGAACGCGGCACATCGGATCGCCGTCGAATGGGACGGTCCCGACGGCGTCGAGACCGGTGTGTACATCCCGCGCCGGGACACCGCCTCGCTGGTCAACCGCTGGGCGGGCGGCCGGATCTTCCCCGGCGAGCACGGGCACGCGGACTTCGAGGTGAGCGAGAGCGCGGACGCCGTACGGGTGGCCTTCGCGACCCGCCACGGGGAGACGCGCGTGGACGTCGCCGCGCAGATCACCGAGAGCCTGCGGGGCAGCGAGCTGTTCGCCGACCTCGACGAGGCGTCGGCGTTCTTCCGCGGTGGAGCCAAGGGCTGGTCCGCGACCGGCAGCGGCCGACGCCTGGACGGGATGGAGCTGGACACGGACGCCTGGCACATCGAGCCCGGCCGGATCGTGTCCGCCCGCTCCAGCTTCTTCGAGGATCAGGACCGTTTCCCGCCCTGCACCGCCGAGCTGGACTCCGTCCTCGTCATGCGTCAGGTGCCGGTGCGCTGGCTGCCGCTGCCGGGTCGGGCCGCCGGACAGCGCCGCCTGACCGCCTGACGGCCCTCAGGACCACGAACTTCGGGTCGCTCGCGACCAGTTCGCAGGAGCCGAAGATCCGGCGCAGCGTCACGTGGTAGCCGAGGTGCCGGTTGCCCACGACCCACAGTTCGCCGCCCGGCCGCAGGACGCGCCGCGCGTCGGTGAACATCCGGCGGGCGGTGCGGTCGGTGGTGGCCTGGTGGCTGTGGAACGGCGGGTTGTTCAGGACGACGTCCACCGACTCCGCCGCCAGCTCGGCGGTCCCGTCCCCGACGACGAACTCGGCGGTGCGGCCGGGGGCGGCGTGGTGACGGAAGTTCTCCTCGGCGGAGGCGACGGCCTGGTACGACTCGTCGGTGAAGACCAGCTCGGCCTCGGGCTCGGCGAGCGCGACGGAGAGGCCGACGACGCCGTTGCCGCAGCCCAGGTCGACGACGCGGGCGCGGCCGAGGCCCGTCGGCAGGTGCTTCAGGAAGAAGCGGGTGCCGATGTCGAGGCGGTCGGCGCAGAAGATCCCGGCCTGGTTGACCACGGTCCGCCCGGCGACGGTCCCGGCGTCGGCGGGGAGTTCGTACCGGTACGGCCAGGGGTTGGCCGCCCGGTCGCGTGCGGGGTCCGGGGCGCAGAGGATCAGCCGGGCCTTCTTCGACGCGAGAGAGGTGCGGGTGGGGCCGAGGATCGTCTCGAAGAGCTGGAGCGTGGAGGTGTGGATCTCCTTGACCATGCCGGTCCCGATGACCACGGTGCCCTCGTGCAGGGCGGGCGCGAGCCGGTGCAGCTGGTCCTCCAGGAGCGCGAGGCTCTTGGGGACGCGGACGAGCAGCACGTCGATCCGCTCGGGCGGCGCGTCCTGGGTGGCGAGGAGCCGGACCGCGTCCGGGGCGGCCCCGGAACGGGCCAGGTTCTCCACGGTCGCCCGGCGGCCGAGGTAGGAGTCGGAGATCTGCGCGAGCGTGCCCGGGCGGCGGGCGGCGAGGGCCGTCGCGAGGGCGCCCCAGCGGTCGCCGACGACGGCGACCGTGCCGGACAGGTCGGTGTCCGTCTCGGCGAGGTGGCGCAGGAGGTACTCGTCGGACGCGTCCCAGGCACGGAGCTGGTCGCGCGGGTCCTCGGGGAATCGGGTGAGCGGGAACTCGCCCCATGACGTGGTCAGACGGTTCATCGTGCCATCAGGCTAGCCGGTCGCCGCCCCTCCCCCGGCCGCGGCGGCGCGGCGGCTCCGGCCTGTGCCGGGAACGCGCCTCGGCGGCCGCCGGTTCAGCCGACCGGCGCCTGGAGATGGAGGTGCCAGAGGCCGGGGCGGCCCGTGAGGGTGACGGTGGAGAGCGGACGGACGTCCACGTTCCAGAACGTCGAGGGCGGGGCCTTCAGCGCGTACACCAGGGCGGCGCGGACGACGGCGGGTTCGGCGACCGCGACGATGCAGCCGTCGTCGGCGGGGCGCGTGTCGAGCCAGCCCCCTATCCGCGAGATGAAGGAGAGGAGCGTCTCGCCACCGTGCGGGGCGATGCGCGGGTCGGAGAGCCAGGCGTCGACGGCGGCGGGTTCGAGTGCCGCGACCTCGGCGAGGGTCAGTCCGCGCCAGCGGCCCATGTCGCAGTCGCGCAGGGCGGGCTGCGCGAGCGGCGCGTAGCCGAGCGCGGTGCCGGTGGCCCGGCTGCGGGGCGTCGGAGAGCAGTAACGCAGCTCGGCCGCGCCGAGCGGGACGAGTGAGTGCGCGGCGAGCCGCACCTCGTACCAGCCGGCCTCGTCGAGCGGCCGGTCGTCGTCGAAGCGCTCGGCGAGCAGTGAGGAGCTGCGCGCCGCTGCGACGAGCGTCACCCGAAGTCCCATGGGCGCGATCGTGAGGCCGGATGCCTAGCAGGTCAAGAGGGCATATGCACAGGCTCCGGCCGGGGTCGTGGAGGCGCGTGGGGCCGGTACGGACCGAGAGTCGACCACTTGTCCGGTTTCCTCATGGGCGCGAATCCGACGTTCCGGTACACACCGCGCGCGCCCTCGCTGCCCGGAAGGGGGCGGCGCGGAACGCCGCCGGCAGGTCGGACGGCGGCGCGGGCGCGCCCTCGGCGGTCAGGCGGTCAGTCGGTCGGCCGGTCAGGGGGTCAGTTCGTCGACCGGGTCAGTTCGTCGAGCCGGTCAGTTCGCCGACCGGGTCAGTTCGTCGACCGCCGACCGCAGTCGCCGTACGCCCTCGGCGATCTCCGTCGGCCCGGCCACGCCGGCGAAGCTGAGGCGGATGTGTCCGGCGGGCGGTTCTGCGCTGAAGTAGGGGCGGCCGGGTGCGACGGCGACGCCTGCCCGCAGGGCGCCCGTGAGGAGCGCGGCCTCCGGGAGACCGTCGGGGAGTCGGAGCCAGAGCTGGTAGCCGCCGGAGGGGATGTGGGGCAGGGCCAACTCGGGGAGGTGGAGGGCGAGGGCGCCGGTCATGGCGTCACGGCGGCTCTTCAGCTCCTGGGACACGGCGCGCAGATGACGGCTCCAGGCGGGCGAGCCCACGAGCTCCAGGGCGGTCTCCTGGAGGGGGCGTGGGACGAAGAAGCTGTCGACGACATGGATGGCGCGCAGCCGTTCCAGTACGGGGCCACGGGCGGCGAGCGCGCCGACGCGCAGGCTGGGCGAGGTCGCCTTGGTCAGGGAGCAGACGTGGACGACGACGCCGTCCGGGTCGTCGGCCGCCAGGGGCGCGGGAAGCGGCCCGGCGTCCCCGTGGTCGAGTCGGCGGGCGAAGTCGTCCTCGACGACGAAGGCTCCGGCGGCCCGCGCGATCCGGACCACCTCGCGCCGGCGTTCGGCGCCGAGCACGGCGCCGGTGGGGTTCTGGAAGAGCGGCTGGCAGACGAACACCCGTGCGCCGGTGGCCCGGAAGGCCGCTTCGAGGAGCTCGGGACGTACCCCGTCGGCGTCGGCCGGCACGGGTACGGGACGCAGTCCGGCCGCGCGGGCGACGGCGAGCATGCCCGGGTAGGTGGGCGATTCGACGAGGACGGGGGTGCCGGGTGGGGCGAGGGCCCGCAGGGCGGTCGCGATCGCGGGCTGCCCGCCGGCGGTGATGAGGACGTCGGCGGCGGTGACGGTGCCGCCGATCTCGCGGGCGAACCACTCGCGCAGTTCGGGCAGGCCGTCGGTGGGCGGCCTGCCCCAGGCTCCGGGTCGGCGCCCTGCGCGGGCCAGGGCGGCGGCCATGGCGCGTTCGGGCTGAAGCGAGGGGTGCAGGTAGCCGCCGTTGAACTCGACGACGCCCGGCGGCGGCGCCGCGAGGGTCACCAGGACGCCGGAGGCGTCGACGCTGCGCGGGACCAGTTCGGTCGCCGTGTCGGCACTCAGCGTGACCTCCTGCCAGGAGGTGTCGCCCGCCGCGGGCGTCCGGCCACGCGGCTCGGCGCGGTACGCCCCGGCTCCCGGCCGGGTGACGACGAGGCCCTCGGCGGCGAGCCGGGCGAGCGCCCGGGTCACCGTCACCGGGGAGACGCGGTACCGCTCGACGAGGGCACGGCTCGACGGCAGCTTCCCTCCTGGTGAGTAGCGGTTGAGCTCTGCCCTCAGGGAGCTGGCCAGTTCACCGACACTGCTACGCTCGTGCATGACAGCACAGGATAGCGCTACTCCACTCTCCACGATAGCGGTCGGCGGTACCGGGACAGCCTCCCCGCGAGCCCGCGGCACGCTCCTCGCCGGTCTCGGCGTGGTCTCGTTCTCGCTCACCTTCCCCTCCACCGCCTGGGGCCTGGAGAGCTTCGGGCCGTGGTCGCTCGTCGCCCTGCGCTCGACGCTCGCCGCGCTCGTCGCGGGCGCCTTCCTGCTCGCGACGAGGGTCCCGTTGCCCGACCGCCGGCACTGGGCGGGACTCACCGTCGTGGCCGGTGGCGTGGTGGTGGGCTTCCCGCTTCTGACGACCCTCGCCCTGCAGACCTCCACCACCTCGCACGCCGCCGTGGTCGTGGGCCTGCTGCCGCTCACCACGGCGGCCTTCGCCGCGATCCGTACGGGCCGCCGCCCGTCCCGTACGTTCTGGTGCGCGGCGCTCGCCGGTGCGGCGGTCGTCATCGCCTTCACCGTCCAGCAGAGCGGCGGCGCCCTGTCCACGGGCGACCTGTACCTCTTCGGGGCGCTCCTGGTCTGCGCCGCGGGATACACCGAGGGCGGCAGGCTGGCCCGGCTCATACCGGGCTGGCAGGTCATCGGCTGGGCGCTGATCCTCTGCCTGCCGCTGATGGTCGTCGGATCGGCCGTCGCGCTCACCCTGGAGCCCGTCCGGCTCGGCGCGCACGGCGTCATCGGGCTGGTCTGGGTCGCGGTCGGCTCCACCCTCTTCGGCATGTACGTCTGGTACGGGGGCATGGCGGCGATCGGCATCCCGAAGGCGAGCCAGCTCCAGCTCGCCCAGCCGCTCCTCACGCTGATCTGGTCGGTCTCGCTGCTCGGCGAGTCCCTGCCCCTCGCCGCGCCGCTCGCGGCTGTCGCGGTCCTGGTCTGCATCGCCGTGACCCAGCGCGCGAAGAGCTGATCCGGCGCGCGGAGCGAGGTCCCGGGCTGAGCGCGCGCCCAGGGACGATGCGGGTCACAATGGCGGACATAGGCTCCCAAGCAGGACGAGCGCGGCCGCGAGGAGGTCACCCCGATGCAAGCGAGCGTGGGCGACAAACTGCTGGTGCACGGCCGGACCGTCGGTCAGCACGACCGTACGGCCGAGGTTCTTCAGGTACTGGGCGAGAACGGCAACCCCCCGTACCGCGTCAAGTTCGACGACGACGGCCACGAGGCCCTGATGGCTCCAGGGCCCGACACCGTCGTCCGCCACCACGAGAAGACGTGACGCGAGCCGCCCAGGACCCTAGCGCGCCGGGAGGACCGGGGTCGGGTAGTGGTCGGCCACGACGGCGGCCATCGCCCCGATCCGGTCTGCCGTCACCTGCGTCGCCGAGAAGAAGCAGTGCCCGGCCACCCCCGGGTACCGTGCGGCGAGCGTCAGATGGCGGGAGAGTTCGTCCGGGTCCTGCCACGCGTCCGGCTGGTCCGGGTCGCCGCACTTGTAGAGGGCCTCGCCGATGTACAGGCGGACGCCGGTGTCCCGTACCGCCGCCTCCCACCAGGGCACGAGCGTGGCGTAGTCCGCCTCGGCGAAGCCGATGTGCCAGTAGAGCTGCGGCACCACGTAGTCGATCCAGCCCTCCCTGATCCATTTCCTGGTGTCGGCGAAGAGATCGTCGTAGGTCTGCAGACCGTCCGGGGTGTCCGAACCCCCGGGGTCCGTGGCGGCGTTGCGCCAGATCCCGAACGGGCTGATCCCGAAGGGCGGCGCTCCGTCGGCCTCCTTGATCCGGGCGGACGTCTCGGAGACCAGCAGGTCGATGTTGTTCCGTCGCCAGGACGCCCGGTTCGGGAAGTCCCCGCCGTACCGCGCGTACGCGTCGTCGTCGTCGAACACCTGACCGTCGACCGGGTACGGGTAGAAGTAGTCGTCCCAGTGCACGGCGTCGACGTCGTAGCGCCGGACGGCGTCGAGCATCGCGTCCTGGACGAAACGGCGGACCTCGGGCAGACCGGGGTTGTAGTAGAGCTTGCCGCCGTACGGGACGGTCCACTCCGGGTTGCGGCGGGCCGGGTGGGCGGGGGTCAGCCGGGTGGGATCCGTGTGGTTCGCCACACGGTAGGGGTTGAACCAGGCGTGCAGTTCGAGCCCCCGCCGGTGGGCTTCCTCGACGGCCGTCCCCAGCGGGTCCCAGCCGGGGTCCCGGCCCTGCACGCCCGTCAGGCACTCCGCCCACGGCTCGTGCGGCGAAGGCCACAGGGCGTCGGCGCTCGGCCGCACCTGGAGGATCACCGCGTTCAGCCTGCGCTCGACGGCCTTGTCCAGGTGGGCGAGGAGTTCGGCCCGCTGCCGCCCGGGGGTGAGGCCCGGGCTGGAGGGCCAGTCGACGTTGGAGACCGTCGCCAGCCACATGCCGCGGAACTCGCCCCCCGCCCTTCGCTTCTTCCGGACCGCTCCTGCGGTACCCGAGATCGCGCCCGCGGTGCCGGAGTCCGCTCCCGCGCCGTCAGAACCGGTCACACCGAGAGCTGCCAGTGCCGCGCCCGCCACGAACCCTCTTCTCCCGATACGTCCCATCCGCCTGCCCTCTTGTGTCGGATACGTCACACCCTCAGGCAGAGCATGCCCGCCCCGGGCGATCGATCATCGGTTAATGAGCGGTAACGTCGTGGGGTCGAGGCGGACGCACCGGAATCACACGGGGCCCGCTGCCAGTGATGAGCGAAAGGCACGAGGTGACGGACTCCATGGCCGACATTGAGCGCGTCGGAGTGGTGGGCTGCGGCCAGATGGGCGCGGGCATCGCGGAGGTGTGTGCCCGCAGCGGTCTCGAGGTGAAGGTCGCCGAGACGACCGGCGAGGCGCTGGAGATCGGCCGTACGCGGCTCTACAACTCGCTCGCGAAGGCCGCCGAGCGCGGCAAGATCAGCGAGGAGGAGCGCGACGCGACGCTCGCGCGCCTCAGCTTCACCACCGACCTGGGCGAGTTCGCCGACCGTGACCTCGTCATCGAGGCCGTGGTGGAGAACGAGCAGATCAAGACCGAGATCTTCCAGGTGCTCGACCAGGTGGTGACCCGGCCCGACGCGATCCTGGCCTCGAACACCTCGTCCATCCCGCTGGTGAAGCTGGCCGTGGCGACGTCCCGCCCGGACCAGGTCGTCGGCATCCACTTCTTCAACCCGGCGCCGGTGCAGAAGCTGGTGGAGCTGATCCCGGCCCTGACGACCTCCGAGGGCACGATCAGCCGCGCCCAGGTCTTCACCGAGAAGATCCTCGGCAAGCACGCGATCCGCGCGCAGGACCGGTCCGGCTTCGTGGTGAACGCCCTGCTGGTCCCGTACCTGCTCTCCGCGATCCGGATGTTCGAGTCGGGCATCGCGAGCCGTGAGGACATCGACAACGGCATGGAGTTCGGCTGCGCCCACCCGATGGGCCCGCTGAAGCTCGCCGACCTGATCGGCCTGGACACGATCGCCTCGATCGCCGACTCCATGTACACCGAGTACAAGGAGCCGCTGTACGCCGCTCCCCCGCTGCTCCAGCGAATGGTGGACGCGGGCCGGCTCGGCCGTAAGACGGGGTCGGGCTTCTACCCGTACTCCTGAAGTCCCACCGCCCACCGTTCGGCCCGTACACCCGCACAGGTACGGGCCGTTCGGCGTTCTCCGCCCCACGGGTGCGCCGGCGGGTCAGCCGAGTCGCAGATGGTGGAGCATCAGCAGCCCGGCCGCCATGTTGGCGGCCGGGATCTCGCCCCGGGCGATCATGTCGGGGATCTGCTTGAGCGGTATCCACTCACGCCGTGCGGACTCGAAGTCGTCCTCGGGCGGGCCGATGTACGTGGCCTCCTCGCTCCAGTAGAGATGGTGCCGGGCGTCGGTGAGGCCGTTGGAGGGCTCGACGGTGAGGAGATGGCGCAGGGGTCCGGGGCGCCACCCCGTCTCCTCCTCCATCTCGCGGGCGGCGGCGGCCGCGAGGTCCTCGCCGTCCTCGACGACGCCGGCGGCCAGCTCCCAGCCCCAGCTGTCGGTGATGAAGCGGTGCCGCCAGAGCATGAGGACGTCGTTGGCCTCGTTGACGGCCGTCGCGACGGCGACCGGGCGGAGCCGGATCAGATAGTGGTCGAGGTGGCGGCCGTCAGGGAGCTCGACGTCCGCGAGGTTCACCCGGAACCAGCGGTTCTCATACACGGAATGTTCGCTCAGTTTCGTCCACTGCACGCTTCTGCCACCTTCCGATTGTTCGGTGGCAATATGGGAGCAGCCCGGGGCTCACAGGGGAACGCGTAGTGCCCCGTCGATGAGTTCGGCCGCCTGCCTCGCGTCCGCGCAGTCGGTGGCCAGCAGGTACTCCCTGACCACCCTCAGCCGGTCGCGCAGCCGCTGCGACTCCATCCCGCGCGCCCGCTCGGTCATCTCCACCGCCGTCCGCGCCGCCGTGTCGGCCTCGCCCTGCCGCAGCTCGATCTGGCAGAGCATGGCGAGCCGGTGCACCCGGCCCCGGTCGTGCGCCGGAGTCTCCACCGCCTCCCGCGCGTGCTCCCTGGCCGCGGGAAGGTCCCCCAGACTGAGCAGCGCCTCGGCGACCTGCACATTGACCAGTCCCGGCTGGACATAGCCGGTCTCGGCCGGCTCGTGGCCCGGCCGGATCCGCTCAGCCTCGGCCTCCGCGCGTCGGATGCAGGCCAGCGCCGAGGCCCCGTCGCCGAGGTGGGCGTACGCCTTCGCCTGCATCGCGGAGAGGTCGGCCGCGAGCGCCGGGGTGATCTGCCGTCCGGCCGACCGCAGCGCCGCCTCGGCGAAGGCCACCCCCTGCCGGTACTCCCCCATGAACAGCGACTGGTTGACGAGGAGCGCGACCACATAGGCCCCCAGGCCGCGGTCCCCGCTCGCCTTCGCCAGTCGCAGCGCCTGGTGGAAGTAGCGCTGCGCGAGTCCGTGCGCGTCGGAGTCGTACGCGCAGATGCCGGCCACCGCCACCAGACCGCCCGTGGCGCGGTGCAGCTGCCGGCCGAGGCTGTCGCTGTACGAGCCGCGCAGCAGCGGCGCGGTCTCGGCGTTGAGGAATCCGACGATCCGCACCCGCGTCGCGACGCCGCCCGCCTTGCGGTACATCTGCTCGTAGTGCGTCCGCGCGGCACCGAGCATGGTGATGTCGGCCATCGAGACCCGCGTCCTGCCGTCGCGGGAGACGTCGGCGTCCTCCGGCGGGTTCTCCCACTCCCAGACCGGCATCACGGCGGGCGTGCCGGTGACGGCCTGCGCGCCCAGTATGTGCGGACGTTGCTGCTCGTCGGAGCGCCACAGGGCGGTGGCCCGCTCGACGAAGCCGGAGAGCGGGGAGGCGGACGCCACGGTGTCGCCGCCACCGACGCCCAGCCCGATGTCGTCGAGGGTGACCGCCCGGTGCAGCCGTGCCCCGAGCACCTCGCAGATCAGGTCGGGCACCTGGCCGCGCGGCCGCTGGCCCTTCAACCACCGTGCCACGGCCGTGTGTTCGTACCGCAGGGCGAGGCCCCGGACGCGGCCGGCGCGGTTCACGTGCGCGGCGAGGCCGGCCCGCGAGATGCCCGCCTCGTCCAGCAGGGCGTCGAGCAGGACGTTGGGCATCATGGGCCCCTCCGATGTGACTCGGTCCGCGCCCGACCACCGTAGTGGAGGACGATTTCGCACGGGGTGTGAATGAAGTGCCCGCTCTGCCTCTCCGAGCGCTCTGCCGCCGCCGCCCCGCTGCCGGTTGACTGAGCGCCTCGCCGCAAGGCGACCCGGGCCGCCGGGCTCCCCCCTCGTACAGTGCGGCGGCCCGCCCCGCGCCGCCCGCCCGCCGACCTGCCCGACACTCCGCGGCGGACCGGGCGGCGCCGGCCTCATGTCCCGTCGCTCAACAGTGAGGGGAGGGTGCAGGTCGGGTACGGCGCAGCCCGGGTTCGGCGGGCTGCGCCGGAACCCGCACCCGGTCGTCGCGGACGACCAGCAGGGCCACGTCGTCGGCGAGTCGGCCGCGGGTGTGCCGCAACAGGGCGCCGTGCACACGGTGGATCAGCGCGGCCGGGGAGAGGGGCGCGTCACGGGCGGCCTCGGTCAGGACCCGTTCGAGGGCGAAGAAACGCCCCGCCGGATCACGGGCGTCCTCCGCGCCGTCGGTGTGCAGGAAGAGCGCCTCGCCCGTCATGAGCCGGGTGCAGGGGTACGCGGGGAGTTCGGCCGGCAGCGGAAAGGCACCGAGCGGTGGAAGCGGGTCGCCCACGGGGACGGGCTCCACCCGGTGGGCGATCCGGTACGGGCCGGGGTGCCCGCAGTTGAGGGCGTACACCTGCCCGTCCGGGCGGATCTCCAGGAGCAGGACGGTGACGAACTCCTCGGCGGCGGGGTGTTCGGGCTCCCGGCCGGCGCAGACCGCCGGGTGCTCGTCGCGGGCCCGCTCCCGCAGATGACGGGCGAGCGCCCGGTCGAGCCGGCGCAGTACC